>JAKLIM010000038.1 GCA_022709605.1 Bacteroidota bacterium
AGATTTCGGAAGTCACAGCTTTAATATTCTTGCAGGGCATGAGTTCTACAAACTGGTAATCAACGAAATGCAAGGTCAGAAAACCGGATTTCCATATGCTGGCATCAAAGTGCTGGCGCCTGGTTCAACCACATCATTACTTACATATTGTGTGGTAAATCCAAACTCGTCAGCCACGATATTAATGGTTTCAGCATCAAGTCGCTGGTTTATCGATACCATCATGCCAATGTTCATACAAGTTGCAATAACCTGATTTACACTTACTCCCATCATTACAGCTAATTCGCTTACTGTAACAAATTCGGTAAGTTTTAATATTCCGAGTTCGGCCTCATCGCGTTCGGCCTGCTCTTGCATACGTGCATTTATGTTATCACGTTTATCGCGACGATATTTTGCACCTTTGCCTTTTTTATTTCCACTTGCTAATCGGGCAAGCGTTTCTTTTATTTGCTTTTGTACTTCTTCCTCATTTACAACCGCTTTTAACGGTTTCTTGAGTCTGTCTTTGTTTGGTTTACCGGGTCCATTATTTGCAGGATTTGCTCCGGGTACCGGTTTTTTTGGTTGACCAAGATTCTGAGATTCTTTTGAAACTTTATTAATATCAACGCGTTGATTGGTAAACCGCTCGCGTTTTTTCTTTTTCTGAGCAGCTAAATCGGTGCTTAAAGTAAGGGTTTTTTTCTCAGTGTTAATTGGTTTTTTTGGATCAATAACAATTTTGTTTTTCTCCTCCCTTTCTTTGCGTTTTTGTTCCTTTGTTTTTGGTTTCGGACGGGTATTTTGATTGATTAAATTCAAATCAATATTACCAACAATCACCATCGTATTTTCAAGTACCGGCTGTTTCAGTTTAAAAATTTCTTCTTCAACTTTCTGAACAGTTGCGGTTTCTTCAACAACAGCTGGTTTCTCTTTGAATTCAATTTTCTTTATTGTTTTCTTTAACTCAGGTTGTTTTTCAGACTGAGTTTTTTCAGCGGTTACTACCGGTTTAATTTCGGTTTTTTCTTCAGTCGGTTTAATTTCCTCTTTTACTTCCTGTTCTACATGTATAGTTTCAACCGGTTTTGGCTCCTTTGTTTCTGAAACAATCTGAACCGGTTTTTCCACTTCAGGTTTAATAACTTCGATTGGTTTCTCAACCGGTTTTTCGACAGGTTTCTCAACCGGAACTTCAACTGGTTTCTCAATTGTTTTTTCAACCGGTTTCTCGACAGTTTTTTCAGGTTCAACTACAGGTGCAGTTGCCGGAGCCTGAGGTTTGATTGTGTTTTCAACAACAGGTTTGACGATGAGTTTTGGTTCTTCAGGTTTTTTTAATGCATCCAAATCAATATGTCCCAGGGTTTTAATTTGTGGTTTGTGTTCCACAGGAACAGTAGCCGCAATTACTTCTTCATGTTTTTCGGCTGGTTTGGTTTGAATATAACCATCCAAACCTACCGAAGTTGATTTTTCTTTCAAATGACGTTCATAACTCAACCGTTCGGATTCAATCTTTAGAGCCATGTCTTTATTAAATTCTTTTGCAAGCAAAAGATGCAGTTCATCCGACAATTTTAAATTGGGATCAACTGTAATTTTATGACCTTTTTTTGCCAGAAATTCAACAGCAGTGGTCATTCCTACATTTAAATCTTTACAGGCTTTACTTAATCTTATGGACATATATTTTTTTGAATTATTTTAAAAAATTGTAAAAGGAGTTAGTAAATTAAACAAATAGGTTGAAAAGCAGATTATTAAATACTTTTCAAATCAATTACTTACTCCTCTTCTTCGAATTCAGCGCTCAGAATTTCAAGAATGTCAATTACCGTTTCTTCCTCAAGGTCGGTACGACGAATTAACTCCTGAGCCGGAATTGCTAAAACACTTTTTGCAGTATCGCATCCTATTGCTTTCAATGCGTCAATTACCCACTGATCTATTTCATCGCTGAATTCATCCAGGTAAATATCTTCAGTCTCAGCATTTTCATCCAATTCGCGGAATACATCTAAAGTGTAACCAGTAAGCATGCTGGCTAATTTAATATTCATTCCGCCTTTACCAATGGCCTGCGAAACTTCTTCAGGTTTCAGATAAATTTCTGCTTTTTTATCGGCTTCGCTTAAGCGGATCGACGATATTTTTGCAGGGCTCAACGCACGTGAAATAAAAAGACTTACATTGTTGGTATAATTGATAACATCAATATTTTCGTTTCTCAACTCGCGAACAATTCCGTGAATACGAGAGCCTTTCACACCCACACAAGCTCCAACCGGATCAATGCGATCATCGTACGACTCAACAGCCACTTTGGCGCGTTCGCCCGGCATACGGGCAATTTTCTTGATCAAAATTAAACCTTCATGTATTTCAGGAACTTCAAGTTCGAAAAGTCTTTCGAGAAAAACCGGCGAAATACGCGAAACGATAATTTTCGGATTGTTATTTTTGTTCTCAACCACAGCTACCACAGCCCGAACAGTATCGCCTTTCCGGTAAAAATCTGTAGGAATTTGCTCCGTTTTCGGCAAATAAAGTTCATTTCCTTCATCGTCAATCAAAAGCATTTCTTTTTTCCAGATTTGATATAGTTCGGCACTTACAATTTGTCCTACTTTTTCGCTGTATTTAGTGAAAATGTTATCTTTCTGAAGTTCAAGTATTTTCGATGATAAAGTTTGGCGTAAAGTTAAAATAGCACGTCTGCCGAATCCTAAAAAATCAACCTGTTCACTCACATCTTCACCAATTTCTAAATCTTCAGCTATTTTTTTTGCATCCGTAAGTTTGATTTGAGTATTTGCATCTTCAAGTTCGTTATCATCTACAACAATTCTGTTACGGTAAATTTCAAAGTCACCTTTATCGGGATTGATAATTACATCGTAATTTTCGTCCGAACCAAACATTTTTGTGATTACGCTCCGGAAAGATTCTTCCATCACACTTATTAAAGTGCTTCTGTCGATGCTTTTCAGTTCTTTAAATTCCGAAAAGGTATCAATTAAACTGACAGTTTCTTTTTTGCTCATGGCTTATTTAAATCTAATAATATATTTTGTGGTTTTAATATCTTGGTATAAAAATGCAATGTCTTCTATTACAACTACTTTTCGTTTCGAACCTTCAGGCTTTTCAGTCTTTTCAATGCTGATAATAAAGGAAGTGTCGTTTGCATCTTTCAATATTCCGGATAACTTTTTCCCTGCTTTAGTTAAAACTTCAACTTCGTTACCAATATTTTTTTCATATTGTTTTTGTACTTTGAAAGGTTCTGTCAGACCGGCAGAACTTACCTGTAACTCATAATCTTCAGTCTCTCTGTCGAGTTGTGAAGTGATAAAATGATTCAGTCCGGCACAAAATTCAATCGATACGCCATCAAATGAATCAATTTCAACCGAAATCCTGTTATCGGGCGTTACATTTACATCAACCAAATAATACCCCGATTCCGGAATATATTGCTCAACTAATTGAACTACAGTGTCTTTTAAAATCATTTCTAGGATTAATTTAACAATGAAGGGGACTGTTGTCCCCTTCACCTGTTTCTATTTCGAGTGCAAAATTACAAAATAATTCTTTAACCAGCAAAGTTTTATGAAAATAACTGACATAAAAATGAACAGTATTTTCTGAAATAGTAAAATACACACATTTACGATTTATTTTGCTGCCATTTGAAATAAAATGCGTCTCTTTTTATTGAAATACTTTTTTTTATTTATTCACTTTTAAAATATTAATAACATAGCAATGAATTATCATTACTATCCATTACTTTTGTGTTAATTAATCACATCAAAATCCATTGTTAATAATTCTATTTACATTATTAACTCAATGAATATGTACAAAATACTATCAATAAATCCGGGCTCTACTTCTACCAAATTCGCCGTTTACGAAGATAAGAAACTCATTTGCCTTCATACAATCCGGCATTCGGGCGACGAATTAAAAATTTACGAACACATTTTCGATCAATTTGAATTCAGAAAAGAATTAATACTGAAACAACTTGAAAAAGATGAAATTCAACTTGATGATTTCGCGGCCATTGTAGGTCGTGGCGGCATGTTACGCCCAATAGAATCAGGCGTTTATAGTGTGAATAGTCGAATGATTTCGGATGTGCGCAATTCAGTTATAGGCGAACATGCTTCGAACCTGGGTTGTGTCATAGCGCACGAAATTGCTGCGGTCATTCCGGGCTGTAAAGCGTTTATTGCCGATCCGGTGTCGGTAGATGAACTTCAGGATGTTGCTCGAATTAGCGGTTTGCCCGGGTTCAAGCGACGTTCACTTTTTCATGCTTTAAATCATAAAGCTATTGCCCGAAAATATGCAGCAGCCAATGGAACAACTTACGAAAAACTGAACCTGGTTATTGCGCATCTGGGAGGTGGAATTTCGGTGGCTGCACACCGCTTGGGCAAAGTTGTTGACGTTAATCAGGCACTGGATGGTTATGGACCGTTTTCGCCCGAGCGTTCAGGCACTTTAGATACCGGTGCTTTGGTCAGAATGTGTTTCGAAGGAAAATATACGCAAACCGAAATTGCCAGAATGCTGGTAGGCAATGGTGGATTAATGGCACATTTAGGAACAAACGAAGCGCATGTTGCAGCTGAACGGGCTGAGCAAGGTGACAAATATGCCCGACTGGTACTCGAAGCCATGGCTTACAGTGTTGCAAAAGAAATTGGGTCCATGTTGGCTGTTTTGCATGGCGACGTAGATGCCGTAATTCTCACAGGAGGTATTGCTTACAATCAATTCATTATTAATCATATAACCAAGATGGTTTCACATTTTGCAAAGGTAGCGGTTTATCCCGGCGAGGATGAAATGGGTGCTTTGGCCATGGCCGGATTGAGGGTGCTTCAGGGCGAAATGCCAAAAGAATATTAACAACACCCGTCTGATTGCTTTAAATATCATCCGTCAGGTCGCTCAAACCGGTCTGTCGGACGATATTTTTTAAATCACTCCTGCTTTTTTCTTTTCGATAGTTTCTCTTCCCACAACACCCACATGCCAAAAATTAATCCGTAGAACAGGTATTTGAAGAGATGTTCGTGAACAAAGTCGAACCAGTCAGAATGTTTATAAATTATTCCGGTAATTACTGAAATTCTGAAAATATTGAATAAATACGTTACTGCAATACCTAAAGGGATATACCAGAGTTTAGTTTTGAATGGGCCACGATAAAAGGCTATGATACAAAAGAATATGTATGCTTGTTTAATGCCGGTGCAAGCCCAAACGATTCTCACTGCATTCCCGTTATCATGCCTCAATACGTTGCGTGGTTCAGCAGAAATATCATAACCAAACAGCGTTAAAAAGTAATTCACCATTTTAAAAACATGTTCGGCCATAAAGGTGAATGGTGCAGAAATATCAATTCCAAAAAAAGTGACAATGGTATCCGATTCGTCGCCTAGCACAGTAAACTTCCAAAAGAAATGAGCCGTAATCAATATTCCCATGAAGTAAATAACACCGGTATAAGGCATTAACTTAGGTGGAATTTTAAATTTATTCAATTTCATTACGTAAAATTAATTCATTAACATGTTTCAAAATGTATTTGTTACCCTTGCAAACGGAACTTCACTCATCGAACAAAAATCAGTATTCAGAAATTTAAAATATCCTGTTACGGCTATCATGGCAGCATTATCGGTAGTAAACGAAAAAGGAGGAATATAAACTTTCCAACCCGATTTCGTGGCATGATCGTTAAAAGCCTGACGTAGTGCAGAATTTGCTGAAACTCCGCCTGCCACTGCTACCTGATTGATGTTGAAATCGGTAGCCGCTTTGCGTAGTTTTATCATGAGTACATCAATTATTGTTGACTGAAGCGAAGCACAAAGGTCGTTCAGATTTTCCTTTACAAAATCGGGATTTTCTTTTTCTTTGTCCCTTAATAAATACAGAAAAGAGGTTTTCAGGCCACTGAAACTGTAATTATAATCCTGTATTTGAGGTTTATTGAAAGTAAATGCTTTCGGATTTCCTTCTTTAGCCAATCGGTCGATGTGCGGTCCACCGGGATATGGTAAACCCATCACTTTTGCACATTTATCGAAAGCCTCGCCGGCTGCATCGTCTATGGTCTGACCGATCACTTCCATTTGATTAAATGCCTTAACCAAAACAATTTGTGAGTTACCGCCCGAAACCAACAAACACAAAAAAGGAATTTCGGGTTGCTTTTCGTCGGGTTTACCTTCGCTGATAAAATGGGCTAAAACATGGGCTTGCAAGTGATTAACTTCGAGCAGAGGAATATTTAACGCCTGAGCAAGTCCTTTGGCAAACGAAGTTCCTACTAAAAGCGACCCGAGCAAACCGGGTCCACGTGTAAAAGCGATGGCATTCAGATCACTTTTATCAATGCCTGCACGTTTAATAGCCTCATGTACAACAGGTATAATGTTTTGCTGATGCGCCCGCGAAGCAAGCTCGGGCACAACTCCTCCATACAATTCATGAACGGATTGATTGGCTGTTACGTTCGATAACATGACATTATTTCGTAACACCGAAGCAGAAGTATCATCGCACGATGACTCTATTCCTAAAATATAAATATCACTCATTTATAAATAAAACCATTTAAAATTAAAATTGAACCGAGCCTGAAAATTGTATATTTTTTCAACGAATTTAATATTTATACACATTGATAATTAAACAATTAAATTCAGGCACCTTTTTTGTCGGAATAATATTATTCTTATACCGAAATTATTTCAGCAATATAAAATTATTCTCTACTTTTGTAAAACAATGTCCAAAAGTATAAAAAAAACAATTACCATACTAAGTTTTATCCTTGCAGGAATTATTTTAATTTTTGCAAGTGTACCTGTTTTATTGCAATCGGACAAGATACAGAACTACATAGCGCAGAAAGCAACCCAAGAACTATCCGTAAAATTAAATACCAAAGTAAAAGTAGGCAAGGTCAACTATAAATTGTTTAACTCGCTGGAAGTAAATGATTTTTATATTGAAGATTTAGAAAAAGATACCTTAGCATACGTAAATAAAATAGATTTAAACTTTAAATTGTGGGAGTTTTTTAAAGGCAAAATTATATTTACCAACATCGAATTAAATCAGTTTTCGGGAAATATAAAAATTGATAAAGATGGTAACAGCAATATAAATTTTATTGTAAAAGCATTTGAAAAACCTACACCCGACAGTTCGGTGGTTGAATATCACATTAAAAATCTGACCATCAAAGAGTCATCCCTCAATTTTACTGATCTAAGAAAAAACCCATCGTTACCCGTCAATGTAATTAATACGAGCCGATTGAAAGTAAAAAATATCAATGCGCAAATTACGGTAGACAAACTGAATAAAGATACCCTCAGTGCAAGAGTCAAATCATTCAGTGCGACAGAAAAAAGCGGGTTGACCATAAAGAATATAACTACACAGATTCATGGGAATAAAAAAGGGTACAGTTTGCCTGAATTTCAACTACTTCTCCCAAAATCAGAACTTAATTTAACCGACATTAGGTTGAATATCGATACCATTACCGAAGAAAATAAAGTATCTAAAATTATCAGATGGAATGCCCCATTGGTCAATTCCCGATTATCGTTTGCAGATTTTGCGGCTTTTGTACCTGAATTTAAGAGGGTAAAAGGAGCCGCCGAGATAAAAGGAATCGTATCTGGCAGACTTTCGAGCCTTCGTTTAAAAGATATCGAAATAAAATACGGTAAATCTTTTTTGCTCAAAACAGACATTGATTTGAACGGACTTACAAACATAGCTGATGCTTTTATTTTTGGGAATATAAACGACCTGAAATTTGAGAAAAGCGATGTCCAGGATTTTATTTCAGAACTTACCGGTAAACCTTTTATTTTGCCAAAAGAACTTAACGAGTTAGGTTTGATTAATTACAAGGGAAATATTACCGGATTTTACAGTAATCTGGTGGCTTATGGCAATCTGAACACAAATCTCGGAAGTTTATCCACCGACATTTTGCTTAAATTTGATAAAACATTGAAAGATTTGTCGTACAACGGAACCATTAAAACCGCAAGTTTTAATTTAAACAAGTTGCTGGGCGATAAAGCCTTCGGAAAAACGGCATTCGAAATAAATACAAACGGCACAAAATTGCATGATGCGGCTTTTAAAGGCACTATAAAAGCCAATGTATCCGAATTTTATCTGAATAATTACACTTATCGCGATGTGAAATTCGATGGTAAATACGATGGTACCGGCTTTAACGGAAATGCCCTTATCGAGGACAAAAATATCAATGCGCGATTCAAAGGAATTATCGACTTAACACAAAAACTTCCGGTTTATGATTTTGATATAAAAATTGAACATGCCAATTTTTATGTTCTGAATTTAATAAAAGATTTACCGAAGGCAACCATTTCGTTCACCGGAAAAACGAACATGGTGGGAAACTCTCTGGACAATCTGAACGGCTTTGTGAGGTTCGACAGTATTACTTTGGAAAACAACAATAAAGTATTGAATGTAAATAAAATTCAATTTACTTCGACAATAGAAAATGGAGTTACTGATTTTAAAATTTTATCGGATTATCTGAATGGATCAATTTCGGGAAACTTCAAATACAGCACCGTAGATCAATCCATTATAAAAATACTTCAGTATTATTTACCGGCGCTTTCGAGCGTTAAAAACGGTTCGAAAAGCACAAATTCGAACGTCATCAATGTAAATCTGAGCTTGCAGAACACCAATGAAATTTCCGATGTATTTTCTTTGCCCTATTCGTTAAGTGGTATTTCAAAAATACAGGGAAAAATTGATGAACGTGTAAATCAGATTCAGTTTAACGGTACAGTGCCTACTTTCAAATTCAACAGGATGCAATTTGATAATGTTTCGTTAAACGTAGAAAGGGTAAAACAAGAACTTCAGCTTTCGTCGAGAGCACAAATGCACGATAAATCAGGAATTATCAATATCTTTTTAAACGGAAAAGCGGCTAAAGATTCCTTATCGGCAAATTTTGGCTGGCAAAATACACAGAAAATAACCAATGCTGGTGAACTGAACACCGTTACACTATTCAGAAAAGAAAATGGAAAAACAGCCGCACAAATGCAGTTGCTTGCTTCTCAGGTAATTATCAACGATTCAATTTGGGACATTCGCAAAAGTTCTATTGATATTAAACCTGATTCTTCCATTCAGGTTCACAATTTCAGGTTCGAAAACAGCAAACAATACATTCATATTGATGGACTGATTTCAAAAAAACCAACCGATAGTATAACTGTGGCGATGAACGATCTGGATTTGGGTTTTATTTTGAAATTAGCCAATTTGAATACCATAAAAATTGGTGGTTTTGCTACCGGAAAAGCTACATTTTTCGGACTGCTGAAAGAGACCATTTTCGAAGCAGACTTATTTGTTAAGGATGTGAACATAAATGATGTGCTTCTGGCTGATGGAAAAATAAATTCGGCGTGGGACAACGTAAACAAACAAATTTTGCTGAAAGGTGAATTCTTTAATGATAAAAACACACTGGCACTCGCCAATGGAGTTTATGTGCCTAAAAATGATTCGCTTGACGTATTATTCGATGCCAGTGGCATCAGTCTTCAGTTTATTCAACGTTATTTTGATGGCATTGTAAGCAATTTTAAAGGCGATGGTTATGGCAAACTCCGGTTATTCGGACCAACCAAATACCTGCTGTTCGACGGAAAGGTTTTTGTTGACAAGGGTCAGGCAACCATTGATGTTACAAAATCAACCTATTATTTCAGCGATACGGTTTACATGCAGCCCAAAGCGCTGAAATTGAAAAATATAACACTCTACGATCAGGATAAAAATCAGGCCACTTTAAACGGAAACCTTACTCACAACGGATTTTTTCAGCAGTTAGAATATAACCTTAACATAAGAGGCCGAAATATTCAGGCCATGAATACACAATCGCAGGATAGCGAATTCTTTTACGGCAAAGCTTATGTAACCGGAAACGTACACATTTACGGCGACGAAAAGGAAACGAATTTAGACATAAAAGCGGTATCGCAACCTAAAACAAAATGCTATATTCAAATGGATGTAGCATCAACAGCTATGGATAACAATTTTATCAATTTTGTAAGCCCGGATACAATAGCTAAAAAAGAAGAACCTGCTAAAACCACTAAAAATGATATCAATGTAAAAGTTGATATGCAAATTGATGTTACGCCCGAGGCCGACCTGGAATTAATAGTTGACTCAAAGGCCGGCGATATGATTACGGCCAAAGGAAACGGCAGTTTAAGGGTTCAGTTTGACTCTTTCTCCGATTTGAAATTGTACGGCACATATACCATCGAACAGGGAAATTACCTGTTTACACTGCAAACATTGATTCGAAAAGCTTTTAAAATTGACAGAGGAAGCACAATCTCGTGGACCGGAAATCCCTACGATGCTCAGGTAAATATCAATGCCATTTATTCGCTCACCGCCTCGCTCAGCGATTTGATGGATAAAGCTGAACTGGAAGGTTCCACTACCCGAACGAGCGTGCCGGTGAACTGCGTGCTTAAGCTTACGGATAATTTAATGTCGCCAACCATAAAGTTCGACATTGATTTGCCTTCGAGCGACGAAGGTCTGAAACAAAAAGTACGCAATATTATCAATACCGAAGAACTTATGAACCGGCAAATTGTATATTTGTTGCTCTTGAATAAATTCTATACTCCTGATTACATGCGTACTGACCCGGTGATTGGGGTGAACGAAGGTCTCTCGTTTGCCACTTCAACATTGAGCGCTCACATCAACAACTGGCTGCAACAATCATTCAACAGCAATAATTTATCAGTAGGTTTCGACTGGCAAAAATCGGAAGTTGTAAACGATGAATGGAAAGCGCAAGTGCTTTATCAACCCAATAACCGGCTCATTGTGAATGGAAATTTCGGATACCGAAACGAAATTCAGAGCACAAACAATAGTAAATTTATTGGTGACTTTGATGTAGAATGGCTGCTCACCGAAATGGGTAAAATCCGCTTTAAAGCCTACAGTCACACCATAGACCGGGCACAGTTGCGTCAGGCAAAATCAACTCAGGGTGTAGGTCTTTTATATCGCGAGGATTTCGATAGCTGGTCCGATTTATTTGTTTATTATTGGGAAAAAATAATAGGAAACAAGAAAAAAAAGAAATAAAAAAATGAACGCGTTGAAAATAAAAACCCTTGCCATTTTACTACTTTACGTTACGCTTGCAAATGCACAAAATATCGATAGTTTGTTTGTAAATATGCCCGACAATATCAATCCGGTGCTTAACAAAATGAACAGAAAAGAAATGCTCAGCAACGTAAAACTCCTTCGAAACGATAGCACCCTGAATGTTTTTATGAAATATTCAAAACTGCTGAAATACGATTCGCTCGAAAATCACATACGTATCCGGAACTCGGCATTAAGCACGTTCGAAATGAAAAAATTCAGAACCGAGAATGGGGTTGAATTAATTGGTGTTATCAGAACTTTCGGCGATACAATTAAAAGCTCGAATATCACATTTTACAATACCAACTGGACCGTGAATCAATTGCAATTTCAAATGCCGGAAGCGAGTAACTGGCTCGATAAAAACGGGTTAAGTAACTCCACGTTAGATATTACCTGGGCCGAAAATCAACTCCTGACTTCATTCATAGCTCTAAACTTTATCGATAAAGGATTAAAAATTGAAGCAAAAAATAATACCTACTACTATTTATCCGACGAAACCAAGAAAACATTGAAGCCATTTCTTACCGATAAAATAATGAAGTACGTTTATGCTGATAAAAAATGGGTGAAAGCCGATGAATAATTTTTTTGAGAAATAAAAGTAATTCTTTCCGTTAAGTCAATCACTTGTGCGTATTTAGCTTATTTCATTTGTTTTGAATTCAACCGACACTGCGGTTTAGTTCCGCACATTTGTGTTAGACATTATCAGTGCGCGGATATAGTTTGGCACATTTGTGTTGTATTTATCCAGCGCACGGATTTAGTGCAAAACATTTGTTTATTAAACTTCCGTTTGTATGTAAAGGTTAATGTAAAAAAGTAATAGCTTTATTTGTGAAATTAAAATTTTCAGTTTCTTTAAAGAAAAGTTTTTTTTAATTAATTGCAACAAATTGTTAACAAATTGCATCCTATTGAAGAAATGTATTAATATCTTTGATTCAAAAAAAATAACTGCAATTATGAGAAAATATCTATTGCTTTTTTTGTTAATCCCTTTCCTTTATGGTTGTCCTCCTCCTTGCGAACAAGAGGAACAGATTGATAATGGTCATTTGTCGAATGCAGCATTGTCATTAGTTCCCTATCAACAAGCCGAAATTTACAAGTTTAAACACACCAATGGCTATGTCATCGAATTTTCAACTGAAAGATCAAGCTCTACTTTGTACATGGATATGAATTTCAATTGTGGTCCAACTTCGAAATACGAAGAAAATACAACTACATTGAAATCAGATTACCCGATTTTTGATATTAACCTTTACGTTTCTAATTCTGAAAAAGATTATAACTCAGTTTCAATATTTATTGGCAGAAGTGCCTTCGCATTTAAATATTCGAACAGTAATGGTTTTATGTCTGATCAATTTCAGGATTCGGTTATGATAAATACAAAAAAATATTACAATGTTGAGCGATTGGCTAATTTCAATACATTTTATGACGAGCTGGCTTTTGCTGACAGTATTTATTATAATCAGGAAATAGGAATTATTAAAATCAAATTATCAAATGGCGAAGACTATACGGTGGAAAATTGAAATAATATTAGCGCTTATACTATTAAGCTTTAGTTCCTGTGGCGATGATTTCGCCTTGTCGGAAAAGTATTATTACATTGAGAATGAAAATAAAGAGTGGCTCATTGCCGATTCATTGGTTGGTGAACCGTTTGATATGGTTGATGCTAATGGTATAACGTTCAACTTCACAGGTTATACAGTAAAAAATGACTTTAGCATTGGTACTTCCGGATTGATTTTTTTGCCCATGCCCACAAAGAAATCGTACAGAGAAAATTATTACCTGACGAACAACTCAAACTATGGATTGTCGTTTTCAATGTATTTATATGCGAGTTATGGAGTTGAATTTGGCGATGAAATTCATATAAATTTAGGGGATATTATTTTTCATTATGATCTGAAAAACAAGTTAATAACCAAAATTTATCTTCCGAATGGGTCAGAGAATTGGACTACAACTTCTAACGATAAAACAAAAATATTTGTGAATGTTGACGAACTTAAATCTTTAAATATCAACCATAAAACCTACGAAGGAGTTATACATTTTTCGATGAAAGATAATATCAACATGTTAACCGAACGTTCAATTACCGAATTATATTATGCAAAACAGTGGGGATTAATCAAATACGTTTACAAAAATGGTTTGGTTGTAGAGCGTAAATAATAAAATTGCCTGCGTTATTTATTAATATTTTATTAGAGAGCCAGGAGATGTGTATGTGGATTATGTTTTAAACAACCCGCTGTTAATCATGAGAATTATTGGTCATTTGAATTGCTGAAAATTATATTAATTTGCTTTGGAAAAGTATTTCAAGGAGTTTTGCTTTTATTTGAAAAACGTTTAGCTTTGTATTGTTATATAATGCGAAGCAAATTAAGATATGCCCAAAATATTTGAATACTTTGGATTAATATTCTACTTTTATTCTAATGAGCATGAACCTATTCATGTACATGTTGCTTTAGGGGATTGCGAAACGATTTTTGAATTAATAATGGAAAATGGCGAATTTAAAGAAATTAGACGTTGAGCGAAAAACGGGGTTGATTTACTTCGGGAGAAAGATACAAAAATAGCAGAAGCGTTTATCCGAAAGTATGAATTCAGTATAGTAGAAAAATGGATTAATTTCTTTGTACTGAAAAAGCAAATTAGATGTACGAATATCAAGAAGAAAATTTAATTTTAATTATGGCACGACAATTATTTATTCAACAAGCAATTTATGTTTCTGATTTATCGGTCGAACTTAAATTTAATGATGGTACTGTGAGAAAAGTTGACTTTGGTGATTTTCTTCGTAACCACCCGCATCCTCAATATAATAAATACCTTAAACCTTCGAATTTCAAAAAATTCTATATTGATCATGGTAATATTGTTTGGGGTAAAAACTGGGATTTGATTTTTCCAATTGAGAAACTTTATGCCGGAGATTTCTCTTGAAATCTTAAACGGAGTGTCAGCGTAAAAGCTGTCGAATAAATTTTACTTTAAAAAAATAAAGCCCCGAATTCAAACAGAATTCGGGGCTAATATTTTTAGTCAATATTTCTAATAAAACAACTGCGACAACACATTGTTGGCATCGTTTGTAGCTGGTTTCAATCCTAAAAACTTGGTATATTGCGAAGCAGTTAATACCGGTTTTAGTTTTGTGCTTAATTTCTGGGTTAACTTGGCAAGTTTTGCAACATATTGATTTTTGTTGGTAGTGGCCGAAGCAATAATGCCTGACTTATCCTGTAAAAAGCTTGTAACTGCACTTAAAACTTTTGTCTTCTGATCAGGAGTTAGTTTAAGTTTGGTATTCAGTTTCGACAGAATGCCACTCGACAATGAATTAACATCAAAACCGGAAGCCGAAGCTACACTTGTTGCTTTTTTTGCTGCATTTTGTAAAGTACCCGACGAAATTTGTGCATTGGCTCCAAATACAATCCCCATAGTAATTGTAAGAATTAGAAAAATCTTTTTCATTTTTTGATTGATTTTTAAATGATTAGTGATAATTTATGTTTAAAAAAAATTGCGAAATTTTATTTTACATAAATCATGCCATTTTGAACTTTGAAAAACAATGCAATTTTTTCAAGCGTTAATTAATTGGCGAACAGAACAGGGTTAATTATGTTCAAAATTCAATGGTGATTAGTTGTTGAAATATATATTCTCACCTGATAACTTTGATAACAATATTTATTATTAATGCCGGGATAAGGCAGAACATTTAATAATCTAAATTCACGACCATATAACCGTATTGTTTGTCCGAAAGACTCTAAAGTATTTAGTTTAAACAAAATTGGATGGGAGTTTTCAACCATTAATTTCATCCGCACTTCAGCATTACCTGCCCATACACATACCAAACCATCGGGACATCTTGAATCTGACAACACAGAATCAATCTGCAAGCTAAAGTTAGATAGTTTATTTTGATATACCTCATTAATACCAATTGTGATTGTGTCACTAAGCTTACCGGATACATCTTTCGAACTTATAGAGTAGCAACTTGTAACTGAAAAGCCAAAAAGCATGAGGAGAATTACGAAAAAAGAAGATTGTATTCTCATAGAGTATTATATTTAATCAATCAGATGCTTGTAATAACTTAAACGTTGCATTATGAACTGTTTTTAAAAACGAAGAGGATATCAAAATCAATTGATATCCTCTTCGTTTTTCACACTAATTAAATGATTCTTTACTCAACAATTTTCTTAAATAAGTTTTTCATGTTCACCAAATCGCCAATGATGCTGTGCAAATCGGCAACTGCCACACGTATCTGCAACATGCTGTCGCGGTATCGGATTGTAACTGTATTATCTTCAAGCGTTTGATGATCTACAGTGACACAGAAAG
>JAKLIM010000380.1 GCA_022709605.1 Bacteroidota bacterium
AAAATAATTATCTATCAGGGAGCCTTAAATGTCGGTCGGGGTTTAGAATGGATTTTGAATGCAATGCCACTGATTGATAATGCCCGTTTATTAATAATTGGTGATGGTGACATAGCTGAAACATTGAAACAAATGGTTGTAAATCTTGAT
Organism: Bacteroidota bacterium; assembly: GCA_022709605.1. Lineage (GTDB taxonomy): Bacteria > Bacteroidota > Bacteroidia > Bacteroidales > Paludibacteraceae > Paludibacter. Next base: position 151 of record JAKLIM010000380.1, read on the forward strand.
ATTAGCGATAAGGTAACCTTTACAGGTAGACTGGAAAGCAAAAAAATGAGAGAATACACCCTTTCGGCCGATCTCGGCTTGTGCTTATTAGAAAACAAAGGATTGAGCTATTATTACTCATTACCTAACAGGATTTTCGATTATTTAAATGCTGGCGTCCAGGTTCTTGCATCCGATTTTCCTGAAATAAGAAATATTGTAGAAAATCACCGGACGGGCTGTGTAATTAATCATTACGAACCCGAATTTCTGGCAAGTGTAATGAACGAAATGTTGAAAAATCAATTTCAAATGAGCATTTTAAAACATTATCGAAAGAATATTGTTGGGAGAATGAAGAAAAGGTAATTTTAGAAATGCTTGGAAATCTGAAATAATTCGCATCATCCTATTTTATTAATTGAAAACGAATAAATTCAATATTTGAAAAATTTGAATGTTGATATAATTGTGAGTGAATACGACACTATTTCAAAAAAGATTCATGAAATTTCACCTATCAATTATAATACAGGGAATGTGGAGTTTGAAAAAAATATAAAAACATGCTGATTAATAAATCGGTACATATTTAAAAACAAAAATAAATGGAAATTCTATTCTATATAATTATTGCTTTGATGCTCACAAGTGTGGGAAGCGTATTGTTAAGCGGATCACTATTATTGCTGAACGACAAATGGTTAAGCCGGATTTCAGACTATCTTTTATATCTGGCGGGAGGCACTTTATTGGGTTCGTCGTTACTCGGACTTATCCCTGAAGCAGCAGAAGCTCTTGATTTGCATACCGTTGTATTATGGGTGCTCGCCGGAATTTTGCTATTTTTTATACTTGAAAAAATAATTTTATGGCGAATTTGTCACAATGCCGATTGTGAGCGACAAAACCATGCTGCAGCACCCATGATAATAATTGGTGATGCATTTCACAATGCCATTGATGGTGTGGTCATTGCGGCATCATTTCTTACTTCGTTCGAATTGGGTGTATTTGTTACCTTTTCGGTTATTTTACACGAGATTCCACAGGAAATGGGCGATTTTGGAATCCTTTTAAAAAGTGGATATTCGCGCAAAAAAGCACTCTTTTATAACTTGCTTTCCGGTAGCAGTTCGCTTGTGGCAGGTATTTCGGCTTACTTTATTCTGGATATTATTCAGGGATTTATACCGTATGCGCTGGCTTTGGCTTCTGCAAGTTTTCTGTATGTATCTTTAGCCGATCTTATTCCTGAGATGCATAAAGAAACCAAACCGAAGGAATCAATCATTCAGGTTTTACTTATTTTGTTAGGTGTAGCCATTATTTTTATGTCGTTACATCAACACGAGCATTAACAAACAGCTTCTAAAATTCAACCAAACATACCGGAGCTCCGATCTTAATCCTGATTTTTGTGGCCTTCAGTTTACCTGAGGCAGTATTGCGTTTAAAAACAACAATTTCGTTGCTTTTCTGATTCCCAACCAACAGGTATTTTCCATCTTTTGTAATCGAAAAATTACGGGGACCAACGCCCAGAGTTGAAATTTGCTGAACAAATACCAATTTCTTATTTTTCAACACTTTAAAGCATGTAATATTATTCACAGAACCTCTGTTGGTAGCATAAACAAATTTTTCGTCGGACGACAGATGAATATCAGCAGCACCATTTACTATATCAGGCTGCCTGATTACGGTTGTTTCCTGAAGCAAATTTAACCGACCATTATTGTAATTAATAACGCTCAATGTTCCATCCAATTCCTGCAATAAATAAGCAGTTTCGCCTGTTTTGGTAAATGTCAGATGGCGCGGTCCGCTTCCGGGTTTCACCAATAAACTATCGAAAGCAATCAACAACTCTTTTTCAGCATCGGGCTGGTATTTGTAAACATTTACATAATCAGTTCCCAGATCATTGGTAATAACAAATTGATTATCGGGTGTAAACACCGACTGATGTACATGTGGAGCAGCTTGTCTTGTTTTATTATAACTTCCACCGTGGTGTTGAATTAGTTGGATTAAGTCCGTAACCGAACCATTCTCGTTTCTGCCAAAAACACATAAACTGCCACTGCCATAATTGGCTGTAATTATATGTCTTTCATTTACAGCAATATAACAAGGACCTGAAGCTCCAGCACTTACTTTATTGATAAAGGTAAGTTTCCCGGTCGGTTTATCGAATTTAAATGCATTAATCGTACTTTTATCTCCCGATTCGCTTACCGTATACACATAATTACTGTCGGGTGAAATGGCCAGAAATGCCGGATTATCTATTCCTTTTGCAATGTATTGAATGGAATGCGTTTTTTTCTTAACATCTACATTAATTGAATAAATGCCTTCACTGGGTGTATTTGTCGTGAAAGTTCCAATCAGGAAATTGTAATTATTTTTTTGAGCATTTATAAATAACGATGTCATTATCAACATAAAAGCAAGTAGTTTTTTCATTTTTGAATTGTTATGTGAATTTGTTTCAAAAATAGTCATTTAGTCGGTGATGGCAATTAGATTTATTTCTTTTTGTAAAAATAATTGTTTATTGTCAAAACAATAAGCATGAAGAATCTGTTTAGAATTTAATTTTACTTTAAAAAAATAAAAATCAAAAAAAGAATATTTCAGAGACGATGGTAATTTCACATCCCCTTTAGGGGCTTGGGGTAAATCAATATAAAAACAAACAATATGGCAGATAAACATGTAATCTCAACAGAATGGAAAGGTGATTTAACCTTTGAATCAAGTATTAATAATCATAAAATAATAATGGATGTACCTGTAGAAGCAGGCGGTAACAATCTTGGTCCCGGGCCTAAAAAACTTATGCTCGTCGCCTTGAGTGGTTGTACGGGCATGGATGTGGTTTCTATCCTAAAAAAAATGAGAGTTGATATAGAAAAATGCAATATAGAAGTACAGGGCGATGTGACTGATGAAAATCCAAAACAATACTTCAAAATGCATGTCATTTACACATTTACAGGAAAAGATTTGCCGATGGATAAACTCGAAAAAGCAGTAAAAATGTCGGAAGAAACCTATTGCGGTGTGGGTGCTGTTTATCGCAAGGTGATGGAAGTCAGTTCAGAAATCAGAGTCATTGCTTCATAAAAAAGAGCACATAAAAAAAGAGATAACCCATAAAAATGGATTATCTCTTTTTTTGTGCGCAGAATGAGACTCGAACTCACATACCGTAACCGGCACTACCCCCTCAAAGTAGCGTGTCTACCAATTTCACCATCTGCGCAAAATTTCAATATGAAGAATATAATTAAAGTGCCCAAAACAGGACTCGAACCTGCACAGCCTTGCGGCCACTAGTCCCTGAAACTAGCGTGTCTACCAATTTCACCATTTGGGCGGTTGACTAAATTTTAATCACTCTTTTTCAGAAAAAATACGAAACACCCATGTTTCGTATAATATTTTTGAGCGAAAAACGGGACTCGAACCCGCGACCCCGACCTTGGCAAGGTCGTG
>JAKLIM010000381.1 GCA_022709605.1 Bacteroidota bacterium
TAACCCCGGCTACAGGTTTGCTTTTCTGGATGTTGCTAACATTCGGAATCGTTGTATTTGTACTTGCAAAATATGGTTTCCCTGTCATTATCAAGATGGTAGAAGACAGGAAAGCGTATATTGAAGAATCGTTACTTATGGCCGAAAAAGCCCGGGAAGAATTACAGAAAATAAATCAGGAAAGTACCTCCATGCTCGAAAATGCACGCCGGGAACATTTGAAAATTATTAACGAAGCTACGTTAGCAGGTCAGGAAGTTATTAAAGCTTCCCAAAATCAGGCTAAAATTGAAGCTGAGAAAATAATTGCTGATGCTCGTGTTCAAATTCTGGATGAAAAAGAAGAAGCGCTCCGTAGTATTCGAACCAGTGTTGCTGATTTATCGGTTGATATTGCTGAGAAATTACTCAAAACCCGTTTGGATTTGAATAAAGGGCAGGATGAGATGATAAATCGTTTGTTAGATGATATTCATATCTCTAAATCGTGAAATAAACTATGAATTCAGGATTGATAACCACCAGATATGCAAAAGCTTTACTGCGGTTTGCCGATGATAATAAACAGACTGAAATTGTTTATGAAGAGATGAAACAATTGGCTTTAAATTTTGATAATAATCATGATTTGAGAATTCTGTTGGAAAATCCGATGATTGGAAGTAGTATTAAAAAGAAAGTTTTACTTACTGCTGCCGGCGAAAAAGTCAGTCCATCTACATCGAAGTTTATCGATTTGGTTTTGTTAAATAAAAGAGGAAATCTTTTCCATTTAATTGCGTTGGGTTATATCGATATTTTCAGGAAGAAAAGCAATATCCATAAAACTGTGATCACTACTGCTTCGGCAATTGATGTGCAAACAGAGAAAAAACTGGTGCAATTTATAGCATCCGAAACCAAAGGTACGGTTGAATTTGAAAAAATAATTGATCCATCTATAATCGGCGGCTTTATCATTGAGGTTGATTCGAAAAGATGGGATGGCAGTTTATCAAAGCAATTGCTGCGAATCAGAGAAAAATTGAATTAGGTTTAATAACAGTATTTTATAAAATAAATTTACGGTAATCGCCGTGAAATATAAAGAGAAAATGACTGATAAAATTAATGTTAGTGAAGTGTCGGATGTACTTCGAATGCAATTAGATCAAATTAACTCAAACATAGAGTTTGATGAAATTGGTCGTGTTTTGCAGGTAAGCGACGGAGTGGTACGAATATATGGTTTGAAAAATGCAGAAGCCAACGAATTGCTGGAGTTCGAAAACGGATTGAAAGCAATTGTAATGAATCTGGAAGAAGATAACGTGGGTGCAGTACTTTTAGGCCCTACCAATCTGATCAAAGAAGGCGATATTGTAAAACGAACCAAACGTGTAGCGTCCATTCAAGTGGGCGAATGTTTGCTGGGTCGCGTTATCAATCCATTGGGCGAAGCCATTGATGGAAAAGGCAAAATAACCGGCGAAAGGATAGAATTGCCACTGGAGCGTAAAGCACCGGGCGTTATTTTCCGTCAACCGGTGAAAGAACCTCTCCAAACCGGTTTGAAATCTGTCGATGCCATGATTCCTATTGGACGCGGGCAAAGGGAATTGATTATCGGTGACCGCCAGACCGGGAAAACCAGTATTGCCATTGATGCAATCATTAATCAACGCACAAATTTTGAAGAAGGAAATCCGGTGTATTGCATTTATGTAGCCATTGGTCAAAAAGGTTCTACGATTGTTTCTATCGTGGAAACGCTTCGAAAATATAAAGCCATGGATTATACTATCGTTGTTGCAGCCAATGCTTCCGATCCTGCGGCGTTACAATATTACGCTCCTTTTGCAGGTGCTGCTATTGGGGAGTTTTTCCGCGACACCGGGCGTCATGCATTGGTTGTTTACGATGATTTATCGAAACAAGCTGTTGCTTACCGCGAAGTTTCGTTGATTCTTCGTCGTCCTTCGGGTCGTGAAGCATATCCGGGTGATATTTTTTATCTGCACTCGCGCTTGCTTGAGCGGGCAGCAAAAATTATCGGTCAGCAAGAAGTGGCCGAAAAGATGAATGATTTACCCGAAAGTCTGAAGGGAAAAATTAAAGGTGGAGGTTCGCTTACTGCATTGCCAATTATCGAAACGCAAGCAGGTGATGTTTCGGCATACATCCCAACCAATGTTATTTCGATTACCGATGGTCAGATTTTTTTGGATACTAATTTATTTAATCAGGGAAATCGTCCGGCTATCAATGTAGGTATTTCTGTTTCGCGCGTGGGTGGAAATGCACAAGTTAAAGCCATGAAAAAAGTGGCCGGAACGCTGAAGATTGATCAGGCGCAATATCGTGAGCTTGAAGCTTTCAGCAAATTTGGCAGCAACTTAGATGCTGTTACATCCATGACCATTGACAAGGGACAAAAGAATCAGCAATTATTGGTTCAACCTTTGCATCAACCCATGTCGGTTGAACAACAAATAGCCGTATTATATTGTGGTACACAAGGTTTATTGAAAGATGTTCCGTTGACTAAAGTCGATGATTTCGAAAAGAAATTTTTGATCATGTTGGAATCTAAACATAAAAAAGATGTGCTTGATGTTATAAAATCAGGTGCATTAAATGAAGAAGTAACTTCCATCATTGAAAAACTTGCATCGGATATTGCCAAAAGTTTGTAGTACAAAGAATATTCAATTGTAAAACCACCCGGACTCATAAAGAGTTGTAAATAACTTAGGTACATTGAGCTTAAAAGAAATTAAATCGCGTATTCAGTCAGTGAAATCGACACAGAAGATTACTTCTGCCATGAAAATGGTGTCGGCTGCCAAACTGCATAAAGCCGAAAGGGCGGTGAATAGTTTTTTGCCTTATCAGCAACGAATGAACGACATACTCATCAATTATTTAAGTGCTGAAGAAGAAATAAATTCGGTTTACACCAAAATAAGAGATGTGGAACGGGTAGGCATTGTCGTTTTTGCATCGAATTCTTCATTGTGCGGAAGTTATAATTCAGTTTTGATTAAAAGGCTTCAGCAATCAATAAGCACTCATCGCGATGTACGAAAAGAAGATATAATTGTTTTTCCGGTTGGAAAAAAAGTATATCAGGCATGCGTAGATATGGAAATTAAAGTAGCCGGCGAATTTGAAGGACTGGCAAACGAACCTACTTATGAAAAAGCAGAAGAGTTAGCTGAAATCCTGATGAATATGTTTGTGAATCGTGAAATTGACCGAATAAAAGTGATTTATTTCCATTTCGAAAGTAAAAGTGTTCAAAAGCTTGCTGTTGATACCTATCTACCTTTCGAATTATCGTATTATCACAAAGGAGATATAAAAGCCGATTATTTAATTGAACCTTCGAAAGAAGAACTGATTTCGACACTGATTCCGATGGTACTTCATCTGCGTATATTTGCAGCAGCGCTTGATGCGCATGCATCGGAAAATGCCGCCAGAACCATAGCCATGCAAATTGCCACGGATAATGCAGATGATTTGTTGCAGGAATTAACGGTTCAATACAATAAATCGCGTCAACAGGCCATTACCAACGAATTACTTGATATTATCGGCGGTTCGTTCAAATAATTATTAAGATACGAGTTTTTTTT
>JAKLIM010000382.1 GCA_022709605.1 Bacteroidota bacterium
GAAGTCCGTCAACGCAAGCTCACTTTCAAATCAGAAATTGATGTGCGCGGTATGCGTGTTGACGAAGCTTTGCAGGCAGTTACTTATTTTATTGATGATGCTGTTATGGTCGGAATTGCCTCAGTAAGGATATTGCATGGAACGGGTACGGGAGCATTGCGGCAAATAATTCGCCAATATCTCGGCACAGTTCATGGTGTAAAAACTTATCGCGACGAACATGTTCAGTTTGGAGGATCCGGAATAACTATAATTGAGTTTGAATGAGAAAAAAAAGGGTTATTTTTATATATCCCAATGTTTAAAAGAGAAAAAAAAATGGATATTTTCAAACAATTAACAACAAAATTAATCATTCAAAAATTGGACAGTTTTATTCAAAATAATTCGCTTTAATAACGTTTTAATATTCGATACAATATATTGAAAATATATTAGTTGAGGTAAATAAACAGACAAAAAACATTTTAGCAATTACTTTGATACCAACTTAACCGGTGTGGCAATAATCATTTGGCTGCAAAAATATACTTAAAACGGCAATTATCGCAGCCATTTTATTCACTAACTGAATATTGAATAAAAAATAATTCAATCAAAATATCTTATCATTGTTTTAACCTACCAACAAAAAAAAGACCCACACTCTCGTGTAAGTCTTTCATTTTCAGCAGTCGGGATGACAAGATTCGAACTTGCGACCACTCGCCCCCCAGACGAGTACTCTAAACCGGGCTGAGCTACATCCCGCTCATTTTTTGGAGGAACAAAAGTACATAAAATTTCTAATTTTTGAAATAACCTTCTTCAATTTTTTTGTAAAAAACGCTATCAAACCAATGGACTGAATAATCGGGCAATCGATTCTTTTAATTTCTGTCTACGCTTTCTCTTATTCCATGTGTCGATAAATATTTCTTCACATAGCTCACCATCAGCCAAATAAAGACCTTTCAACTGAAGAGCTGTGTCGGTATCATAAATAAATGCATTCACTTCGAAATTGGATGTAAAACTTCTTTCGTCCATATTTGCGGAACCTACTATTGATATAAAATCATCGATAACAATGGCTTTACTGTGTAAAAATCCATTTCCATACCTGAATACTCTGACACCTGCTTCTAAAACTTCGTTTAAATAACTTGAAGTACAGCTGTCTGATATTCTTGAATCGGATTTAACCGGTAACATAATCCGAACATCAACACCACTCAATGCTGCAATTTGAATTGTGTTTAAAATTGCATCAGTGGGAACAAAATAAGGTGTCTGAATAAAAATATATTTCTTTGCTGACATAATTGCAGATAATATTCCTTGCATGATTGCTTCCCAATCTGTGTCGGGACCACTACTTACAATTTGCACCACATTATCGTCATATTTTTGGGGTTCCGGAAAATACCGCGTATCGGTTATTAATTTACGTTCTACAAAATACCAGTCGTTCAAAAAAAGTTGTTGTAGCCCGTGAACTACCGACCCTTCGAAACGAACAAATGTATCGCGCCATTGGCCTAAAACGTTTCCATAAATATATCTGTCGGCTACATTCAAACCGCCTGTATAACCGATTCTTCCATCTACCACCAACAATTTTCGATGGTTTCTATAATTTATTTTGCTTCGTCCGAACCGCAACTTAAAAGGCAAAAAAGGTCGTGCATAAACTCCGGCCTTTTGCAATGAATATAAATATCGTTTCGAAAGAACCCAACTTCCCAAAAAATCATAAATCATCCGTACTCTGACGCCCTGCCTGGCTTTGTTTATAAGCAATTCGCGCAACTGATTCGAAATTTTATCATCTTCAAATATAAAAAACTCAATATGAATATGTTCTTTTGCATTCTCAATGGCCTCAAACATGGATTTAAAAGTGGCATTTCCATCTGCTAATATTTCAATTTTATTGAATGCATAACCGGTTGCTTCACTATTTTTGTAAAGTAACTTAACTAAATTGAGATGATTTTTAAAAATTTTATGCGATTCGAGTAGTTTTAATTCATGGCTTTCAATGGGCCTTTCACTTATTCGGTGAATACTTTTTTTCGAAATAATTTTTTCTTTTCTATAATTTTGCCCTAAAATTAAATAGAAAAATATGCCAAAAAATGGCAAAAGTATTAAAACCAAAATCCACGAAAAAGATTTGACCGGATTTCGGTTTTCGAGCAGTACTACCGAAATAATACTTATGAGTATATAAACATAAAAAACGATAATGAAGATTACCAATAAACGTATCATTTTAGTTTAGATTTATTTTTATATTCGTTTATAATACAGCCATTTATGATTTTCAATTAATTTAAAATTACAGGGTGGAATTTTAATCTCAGGAGCCGTTATACCATTTCCTAATATTTGATTCGAGACTTCAACATTGGCCTCGTCCCACAAACCTGAATTGATAAAACTATTTATTAGCCTGGCTCCACCTTCTACTAAAACTGAATGAATATTTCGTTCATAAATTTTCTGTAATACAAATTCAATATTATTGGTTTGAGCATCTAAGTGTACATATTCTATGCGCTCGGTTTTTGGTTTTGGTTTTGATGTAAGAACTATTGTATTTACTTGATTATTAAGAACATGAAAATGTTCAGGTATATTTCCATTTCTGTCGAACACAACCCGAACAGGTGATTTACCGGACCAATTTCGAACCGTAAGCGATGGATTATCAAGCATAACTGTATTTGCTCCAACCAGAATTGATTGATTTTGTGACCGTATTTTATGCGTTAATTGTCGGGTAATGGCATTTGAAATTTGCAATGGCAATTCAGATACATCCTTTCGTTTCAAATCAATAAACCCATCAAGGGTTTGCGCCCATTTGAGCATAACGTACGGGCGTTTTTTTTCCTGAAAGGTAAAAAAACGCTTATTTAATTCCCGGCTTTCCTTCTCAAGAACTCCGGTAATTACTTCAATCCCGGCATCTTGTAAAATTTTTTGTCCTCGTCCTGATACTTTTGGATTCGGATCCAATGTACCAATGACTACCCTTGAAATTCCTGACCGGACAATTAAATCGGCACAGGGCGGCGTTTTTCCAAAATGAGAGCAAGGCTCAAGATTAACATAAAGTGTTGATAATTTGAGCAATTCTTTATCAACAACTGATTTTATAGCATTCGGTTCGGCATGAGCTTCACCAAATTTATGATGATAACCTTCGCCAATAATTTTACCATTATATTCTAAAACAGCACCTACCATTGGATTGGGCGACACATAACTCTCGCCTAATTTTGCCAATTGCAGGCAACGCCACATGTAATTTTCATCGAACATAATAAATTGGAAAACTTGATTATTTAAAAAAACGTTTTAATCATAAATAAATTATCTTTGCAATATGCAAACAATTTTTGAATATACACGCCAAAAACTTCAGGATTTTTATTCTGAAAATGAAATACGTAGTTTCTACCTATTAATGACTGAAAAAATTACAGGTCTTTCGCGTTCAGAATTAATAACAAACAAATATACATTTTTTTCGACTGACCAACGCAATAAGTTAGATTCTTTTATCGGAAAACTTAAAAATTCGGAACCAATTCAG
>JAKLIM010000383.1 GCA_022709605.1 Bacteroidota bacterium
TTAAGAAATTCTTCGTAAATCTTATCCAAATGATCGCCTTCAACATTAACGCCCAAAACACTTAACCGATGTTTCAACGCTGCACGACCACTACGGGCTGTAAGTACAATCGAATTTTTATCAATTCCCACATCGGTTGGATCCATAATTTCGTAGCTTTCGCGGTTTTTCAACACACCATCCTGATGAATACCCGACGAATGAGCAAATGCATTTCGCCCAACAACTGCTTTATTGGCTTGAACCGGCATATTCATTAAGCCAGAAACCATGCGGCTGATAGAATAAATCTTTTGTGTATTTATTTGCGTTTCGATGTTCATCGATTTGTGACATTTCAGAATCATGGCAATTTCTTCCAGCGACGTATTTCCTGCACGTTCGCCAATACCATTGATAGTAACTTCAACCTGTCGTGCACCGTTCTGAACTCCGGCAATGGTGTTGGCTGTAGCCATACCAAGGTCGTTGTGGCAGTGTGTAGAAAGGATCGCATTGTGTACACCGTTCACATTTTCCATCAGGAATTTAATTTTTTCGCCATATTGCCAGGGCAGGCAATATCCTGTAGTATCCGGTATATTTACAACGGTAGCACCGGCTTTGATAACCGCTTCGACCACACGTGCCAAATATACATTGTCGGTACGACCGGCATCTTCGCAATAAAACTCCACATCTTCCACATACTTTTTGGCATGTTTCACGGCAGCGATGGCACGTTCCAGAATCTCGTCCTGCGTAGAATTGAATTTATATTTGATGTGAAATTCGGAAGTGCCGATTCCGGTATGAATGCGTTTGTTTTTGGCATATTTGAGCGCTTCGGCAGCCACGTCAATGTCTTTTTGTACACCGCGCGTCAAAGCGCAAATAGTAGGCCAGGTAACTGCTTTCGATATTTCAACTACCGAATTAAAATCGCCCGGACTTGAGATAGGGAATCCCGCTTCAATAACATCAACACCCAAACCTTCGAGTGCTTTAGCCACCTGAATTTTTTCAATGGTGTTCAACTGGCAACCGGGAACCTGTTCGCCGTCGCGTAATGTTGTGTCGAAAATAAATAATCTGTCCATAATTATATAATTTACAATTTTTCCCGATAGCTATCGGGGTTACGATTTACTATTTCTAATTCTCCAGGGGTTTGGGGTTAAAAAAAAAGCCTTCCACACCGCAGTGAGAAAGGCTTTATATTTTTTATTGTATAATTACATACATACCAAACTCACTTCTGCTTGTTTTGCAAGAGAATAATAATACCGAGTAGAAGGATATGTAAGAAATTGTTGTTCATTGTTTTTTTTCTAAAAAGTGCTGCAAAGATAAATCAAATTTTTTAATTCGCAAATATAAAATGAAAAATATTTGTTTAAAATGCTGTCAATTCAAAATAAAATACGAATGAAAATCGATATATTAATAGAATTCCATCATATTTCATTCGTTTTTTATAAACAAATCAATGATAAAAAAGTTCAAATTGGGTTTAAAGCCCCAATAGCTAAATGATAGTTTTTTTATTTTAATAAATTTTTTCAAGCAGTAACCCCGATAGCTATGCGGGGTGCTTGTCCCTTACTAACCATTTGTCCCATAACTAAACAAGTGACAAGTGACCACAGAGAGCTAACAGGGTGTTTTTTTTTTAAAAACTACCACCACTAAGCACTTTCCGAAACATTTAACTTACTCTTCAATAAGTTAAATATGAGTTTTTTTTTCAAAAAAATGAATATATATTAGAATAAAATCGCTATTTTTGAGAATTATTTTTTATTGACTGTGCTTTTGAAGTTTTATTAGCTCAATTAAATGACCCTAATGCCTGATATTGAGCGATTTGAGTTTTATTTAATCAATTATAAGTCAATAAATAACTACGTTTAATTTAAATTTTTGTTATTAACAATTTAACAAGTTTGCAACCTAATAATCATAACTTTGGAAGTTTTCTGACGGTTGCAACAATTTTTTATTATGATTAAAAATATTACTGCCTTTTTTTTACTCTTCATTGGATTAGCGAGTGCTAAGGCTGCTATTCCTTCCGGTTATTATGATTCGGCCACCGGTACCGGAGCTACTCTTAAAACCAGCCTTTTCAACATTATCAAAGGTCACACACAACAAGATTACGATGATTTGTATAAAGCTTATAAAACGACGGACGATGTTAACAATGCCGGTACGTATGTGTGGGATATGTACAGCGATATTCCCGGAAGCACCCCCGAACCTTATTTGTATCAGTTTACAAGTGGCGATCAATGTGGTACTTACAATAGTGAAGCAGATTGTTACAACCGCGAACATTCAATGCCTTCGAGTTGGTTTAAAGATGCAACTCCCATGTATACCGATCTTTTCTTAGTATATCCTACTGATGGTTATGTGAACAACCGCAGGAGTAATTATCCTTTTGGTACAGTAGGAGCTGCTGATTGGACTTCGCTCAATGGAAGCAAATTAGGAGATTGTTCGTATCCCGGATACTCGGGAACTGTGTTTGAGCCCATTGATGAATACAAAGGCGATTTTGCCCGAACTTATTTTTACTTAGCTACCCGTTACGAAAACGTAATTGCAGGATGGTATGCAAACAATAGCGAAGCTGATGCAGTATTGCAAAACAATGCTTTTCCTGTATTCGAACCCTGGTTTCTGAATATGTTGGGCGAATGGTGCGTGGCCGATCCGGTATCGCAAAAAGAAATTGACCGCAACGATGCCGTATATGCCATACAGCAAAATCGTAACCCTTATATTGATCATCCGGAATATGTGTACAGCGTGTGGGGAGTTGGTGCCACGAACATGAAACCAACCATTACTACACCCACTTCGGCTGATATAACAAGCTCTACCGCTAAATTGGGCGGAAATATCACTTCGACTGGTACGGGTTCAATTACTGAATCGGGCATTTATTACAGCACAACCAATGGCTTTGCCGATGGCGCAGGAACAAAAGTGACCGGAACAGCCACCACCACCGGAGCATTTACAGTTGCTGTAAGCGGTTTAACTGCTGCAACACCTTATTATTACAAAGCATTTGCCACCAATGGTTCGGGAACAGCGTACACTACGCAGGGAAGTTTTTCAACTGCCACAGTTACCGGTGCAGCGATAAATGTAGGCAATGTAGTTAATTCAGGAGCCATACTCGACTTTGGAACCGTAACAAGCACAGCCATCAAAGGATTGTTGGTGAAAACCACCGACCTGACCGGCGACCTGACTGTAACAGTAACCGGAGCAGCATTCAGTCCGTCGGTAACAACGATAAGCAGTGCCGCTGCCAACAATGGTTTTAATCTGGAGATTACATTTACCCCAACAGTTAGCGGGTTAAGCACAGGATCGCTTAGCATTTCGGGTGGTGGATTAAGTCCGGCTTATACGGTAAGTTTGAAAGGGACGAAGTAAAAAAGAAACTTCAAAACATCGAACAAACTTCAAAACATCGAAGATTTTTGAACGTTTCTTTCATTCAAACAAAGAAATGTTTCTTCGATAAACAAAGAAACGTTTTCAAGTCTACGACGTTGAAAAGT
>JAKLIM010000384.1 GCA_022709605.1 Bacteroidota bacterium
AAACTAATCAAGGGGAAAGACGAGGAAGCACAAAAGTTCCGCGATTATTTCGATATGACCGAAAAGTTAAGTCGATGTTCGTCGCATCGTTTGTTGGCTATGCGACGTGGTGAGACTGAAGGTTTTTTACGGGTAAATATAGGTGTAGATGACGAACATTGTTACGAAAAACTGGAACGTATTTTTGTAAAAGGAAATAATCAATCGTCTGAGCTTGTATATGAGGCAGTTAAAGATGGTTATAAACGTCTTTTGAAACCGGCTATTGAATCAGAATTTGCATCCGAAAGTAAAGCAAAAGCTGATATTGAGGCAATTCGGGTTTTCGCCGAAAATTTGCGCCAATTGCTACTTGCACCGCCTTTGGGGCAAAAACGTACGTTAGGAGTTGATCCGGGTTATCGTACAGGATGTAAAGTGGTTTGTCTCGATGCACAGGGAAATTTACTTCACAACGAAACCATTTATCCAAATCCTCCACAGAATGAATATGCACAGGCGACGCGCAAAATACAGAAAATGGTGGAAGCTTATGATATACAGGCGATTGCTATTGGAAATGGAACAGCAAGTCGCGAAACGGAACATTTTATTCAAAACGTACGATACGATCGCGAAGTAAAGGTTTATGTGGTGAGCGAAAATGGTGCATCCATTTATTCGGCCTCTAAAACTGCCCGCGAAGAATTTCCGGATTATGATGTAACGGTGCGTGGTGCAGTTTCAATCGGACGACGCTTGATGGATCCGTTGGCAGAGTTGGTTAAAATAGATCCAAAATCAATTGGAGTTGGACAATATCAACATGATGTAGATCAAACTCAATTGAAAAAATCGCTCGATCAAACGGTTGAAAATGCAGTGAATCGGGTAGGAGTGAACCTTAACACAGCAAGCAAACATTTATTGACCTATATTTCGGGACTCGGCCCTCAGATTGCTCAAAACATTGTGAATTACCGAGCCGAAAATGGTGCGTTTAAAAACCGGAAACAGTTGATGAAAGTGCCTAAAATGGGTGCAAAAACCTTCGAACAATGTGCCGGCTTCCTTCGCATTCCCGATTCTGATTATCCGCTTGATAATTCGGCTGTTCATCCCGAAAGTTATTCGATAGTTGAAGCCATGGCAAAGGATTTGAAAGTAAAGGTTGAAGACATTATTAGAAATAATATTTTGATACAATCAATTGATATACAGAAGTATGTAAATGATAAAATCGGATTGCCCACTTTGAAGGATATTGTTCAGGAATTGGAAAAGCCCGGACGCGATCCGCGCAGTACGGTAAAAGTTTTCGAGTTTGATGATACCGTAAAGACAATTAACGACTTGCGAATAGGTATGGAACTACCAGGAATAGTAACCAATATCACTAATTTTGGTGCTTTTGTGGACATTGGAATTAAAGAGAACGGATTAGTCCATATTTCCAATATGTCCGATAAATTTATTTCCAATCCGGCCGAAGTGGTTAGCTTACATCAACATTTGAAGGTGAGAATACTTGAAGTTGATATTGAAAGGAAACGAGTGCAATTGAAATTGATATAATAAAAAATTGCTTTTACGCACCAATTCATTAAAGGTGAAATGAATACAAAAAAGCCACATTGAAATAATTCAACGTGGCTTTTTAATATTCAAAACTTTAAACATAGATTGCACTCTGAATTTTGTGCAAAATACATACTATCTATGCTCTTTGTTCTAAGTTCTTTATTCTATTTTTAAGTATTCATACCTCCACAAACATTGATTACCTGACCACTTACATAGCTCGATAAATCTGATGCCAGGAATAATGTTACTTTCGCAACTTCGTCGGGACTTCCACCACGACGTAATGGAATTAATTCGGACCATTTGGCTCGTTGTTCTTCGGTAAGTGCATGTGTCATTTCAGTTTCGATAAAGCCCGGAGCAATTGCATTAGCACGTATGCCGCGAGATCCAAATTCCTTAGCAACCGATTTTGCAAGACCAATCATACCAGCTTTCGAGGCAGAATAATTAGCCTGACCTGCATTACCCGAAACACCAACTACTGAACTCATGTTGATAATGCTTCCTGAACGTTGTTTCATCATTATTGGTGTGCAAGCATGAATGAAATTGAATGCCGATTTGAGATTCACGTTAATTACCGCATCCCATTGCATTTCGCTCATGCGCATCATCAAGCCGTCTTTGGTAATGCCGGCATTGTTAACTAATACATCAATATGACCGAATTCTTTCGCAATTTCATCAACTACAGCATGAGTTTCCTCAAAATTAGCTGCATTCGAAGCATATCCTTTGGCTTTAACACCCATTGCTTCAATCTCTTTTTGAGTATTTAAAGCATTTTCATCGATATTCAAATCGGTGAAAGCGATATTACAACCTTCACTGGCAAGTTTCAATGCAATGGCTTTACCTATTCCCCGGGCAGCACCGGTCACAATGGCTACTTTTCCTTCTAATAATTTCATTTGTTCTGTTTTTAAATTTATCGGGTGCAAAGATAATTCTTTTTTTTCTTAAATTTTTTGAAAACTGCATAAATCCGTTGGTTTTGTGCAAAAATTAAAAACATACTAAAAAGATTTATTTTTGAACGAAAGTATTCTATTCTTGAAATATTCAAATTAATCCTGCGATTGATTTATTCTTTCAAAAAAAACAGCCTCACTGATGATTCAGGAGGCTATTTGATTATTTTTAAAATAGAAGTTCTAATCCAGTTTACTTAAATAATCCTTTTGAAAACTTTACTTTGATCAGACAATCGTTTGTTTCCAATTTTTATTTTATTTTTAACCGACTGAGCAGTATTACTTTGTGTAAAGTCGATATAAGTAAGTTGACCGGTGTATACTCCTGAAATATTATTTCCAAAATAATCCACCAGATTGTATTGAAAAGTATAGATATTATTTTCAACTGTAACCCTGACAATACCTGAAATTACATCATTATATGTGTCACCAAAATACCAGGTTCCCCATGGATAATTATCGGTGTCGACCCATGCCGGAACTAAAGTGCCTGCTTTTAATGTTTTATCCATTTCATAAGTTCCGGCAGGTATATTGTTGGTAACCAATGTATCTGTGTTAAATTCCAGATACATAAATTCACCATCACCTGTTAAATTTTCCAGGTTAATTCCTGTACTTGCAATACATGCAATGAAATTATTAGAGATCCCTGTTTCATAAACATCTCCCCAAAACCACAATTCGCCTTTGGAAAGTACCGGCTTAATCTCGTTACTTACAGTCACATTACAAGTAGCAGTTTTGTTTCCAGCTTGTGCTGTAATTACAGCATTTCCTTTGGTAATAGCCTTAATTTCGCCTTTATTTACTTCACAAACTAACGAATTGCTCGTTGTCCAAGTTATCGATGGAGTAATATCACCTGTAAATTCAGAATCGGCAAATAACGAATCTACCTGACCTAATGTCAGTGTTTTTTCTGAATCACTGATTGTAACACTTGTAACTTCATTTTTCACGCATGAAGTGAATGAAATGAAAATTATTGACGCAATGATGAAATAAAAATT
>JAKLIM010000385.1 GCA_022709605.1 Bacteroidota bacterium
AGTATCTGTAGAGCGGGTCTTCACTTCTACAATTATCAACATATCGTCTTTTTCGGCAATAATATCTAGCTCTAGTTTGCCTGATAACCAGTTCGTTTGAAGTATCTTATACCCCTTTTCTCTCAAATAAGCCTGTGCGCGCAATTCGCCTTCATTTCCCAAATCGTTGTGGTCTGCCATTCTGGTTAAAGTTTTATTAAAAATAATACAAACATTTCTTAGTTATTTCTTAGCTACAAAGCTACATATTTTATTGCTAAATTAGTTAAATATGAAATGATTATATTACTTTTGCACTGAAAATTCAGAAATTATGGCAAAAAAAACTCCTCTGAATGTTGCGAAACGTAATTCATTACGCACACACCGACATTTTTTTACACTCAACAACGAAGAAAACAAAGCCCTGAACAGATTCCTTGCAAAATATAAAATCAGCAACAAGTCTAAATTCATTCGGGAAACATTAATGATAGCTGTAATTAAAAAATTTGAACAAGATCACCCAACATTATTTGACTAAAAACACCTAACCCCACTTAACAAATGGGGTTTTTTTGTAAAAATTCTAAAAATTATGGAATACCTTCTAATTGCGCTAAGTTTAGTCCTCGGTTTTTTAACAGCCTGGATACTCGTGTCACGTAAATATGCAAAAGTGGCTGAAAATCAAGAAGAAAATATCAAGTCATTATCAACAATACTTTCCGAAACTGAAAAAATTAAAGCTGTAACTACTGAAACTTTGCGCATAAAATCGGAAGATTTGGAAAAAGTTCAACTTGAGGTGGCACAAAATTTGGTGCTTATAAATGCTCAGATGCTTGAAATTGGAACTATAAAAAATACCAATAAAAATTTACTCGAAAGACTCGAAAATCAGAAATCAGAAATTGAAGATTTGCAAAAACGTCTCACGGTTGAGTTCGAAAACATAGCTAATAAGATTCTGAAAGAAAGATCGAACGAATTTTCGATAGTAAATCATAAAAATATCTCCGAAATTCTAAATCCGCTCAAAGAAAGGATTCAGCTTTTTGAGAAAAAAGTAGAGGAAACTTACGACAAAGAATTGCGCGATAAAATGAGTTTACGCGAAGAAGTCCGCGAACTTATCAAGCTAAATGTACGAGTAAGCGAGGATGCGAATAATTTGACAAAAGCGCTGAAAGGCGATGTAAAAAAGCAAGGAAACTGGGGCGAAATTATATTAGAACGTGTGCTTGAGCGTTCGGGATTAACCAAAGGGCAGGAATACGAGCGTGAGGAAGTGGTGGCAGGAGCTGATGCCAATGTTCAACGCCCTGATGTTATCGTTCATTTGCCTGATAACAAACATATTATTATTGATTCAAAAGTTTCATTGGTTGCTTACGAACGGTTTGTGTCGGCTGAAAATGATGAAGCACAACTCAGAAATTTAAAAGAACATATCAATTCGCTTCGAAACCATGTAAAGTTTTTGAGCGAAAAAAATTATCAAAATGCATTTAACATCAATACACCCGATTTTGTACTGTTGTTTGTACCCATTGAAGCATCATTTTCGATTGCAGTTCAAGGGGATGGCGAATTGTTTTCGTATGCCTGGGAACGAAAAATCGTAATTGTAAGTCCAACGACTTTGCTGGCTACATTACGCACTATATCGTCTATTTGGAAACAGGAAAGTCAAACAAAAAATGCACAGGAAATTGCGCGTTTGAGTGGGTCACTTTACGATAAGTTTATCGGATTTACCGAAGATATGGTTAGAATTAAGTTAAATATTGATCGTACTTCCGGTGCTTACGACGATGCAATTAAAAAAATGAAGGACGGTTCGGGCAATATTATACGAACTGCTGAAAAAATAAAGGAATTAGGTGCAAAAACCGGTAACAACAAATCATTGCCTGCTGCGTTTGAAGAATAAATAAAAGTAATTTTTTTAAATAAAAATTGTTGAATATGAGGTTTAAAATTATTTTTGTAATAATGGTTTTATTAGGAATTAAAGGGTTGTATGCTAACAATTTAATTTCAAATTATTGCGATATTTCTGAAACAGATACATTAAATTTGGCAGACCCAAATGTGATTGACAGCATTATTTACGACATGCAACCTGAATCACCTGTTTTGGTGCGTGGTTATTATAATTTCAATTATGATACGATCAGCCATTTTAATTCAAAGTATTCATTATTTATGGAAAAAGTGAATGCTTTTGAACCTGTAAAAATTGATAGCCTCACACTTCAAAGTAATCCATTCTTAACTGATTTGATCTATTTTGATAAACCGCTGAATTTTAAATGGGATGCTCAGGCTGAATTAAATAAATTGCTAAATCCGGAACCCGAAAATGGCATATTATCCATTTATAATCAGCCTTTTAAAACTTTGGATCCTTACCAGATTGTTGCGGAGTTGAGAGCTGAAATCAGAAGAAGAATTACACTTACATCTCCGGAGTTGTATGCTTATAGAATTGACAAATTGCCCGATTCACGCGTGCTGCGAAGTCAATTTATTAATGCAAAGCCACTTACAAATGTAAAATTTATTGATAATGATGATATTAATTACACGCGTCGCAAATTATCGGTACAAAAAACTCAATATGGACCCTGGACACGAAAAGCGAATTCAATGATTCAGTTTTCCGAAAATTATGTGTCGGACAACTGGTATCAGGGCGGTAGCAGCAATATTGCTATTTTGGGTATTTTGTCAGGCCAATTGAATTACGACAACAAAAAGAATATACAATGGGAAAACAATGCCGAATGGAGAGCGGGTTTTAATACCGTAGAAGGCGATACAATCAGGCTATTGAATGCCAACGATGATAATTTTAAAGTCTACAGTAAACTGGGGATAAAAGCTGAAGGAAACTGGTTTTATTCAGGATCTGTTGATTTTTCGACTCAGTTTTTTAAGAATTACAAAGCCGTTAATTCTACTGTCATGAAAGCTACTTTTATGACACCTTTACGTTTGAATGTCAGCGTGGGTTTCGATTATAAATATAAAAAACTGTTTTCGTTAATGCTTTCGCCGGTATCATATAAATTTATTTATGCAAGCGATATTGTGAATGTTTCGCCTAAACTTTTTGGAATTCCTGAAGGTGAACAAGTTCTGAGTCAGATCGGTAGTTCGTTTAAAGCGCAGTTTTCATACGCTCCGGTTCGCGAAATTCAGTTAGATTCGAAATTATCGTTTTACACCAATTACGAAAAGGTAGAAATTGATTGGGAAATTGTAGGTAATTTTACGATAAATCGTTATTTATCAACACGGTTATCACTCAACCCGCGTTACGACAATACAGTCATTCTTGCTGCTGGCGAAAAAGCAAAAATACAGTTTAAAGAATTACTCAGTTTCGGTTTTTCGTATAAACTGCTGAATTAATCTTTTATCTTGGTTCTTGACTCTTTGCTCTTTGCTCTTTGCTCTTTGCTCTCTTTTTTACTTGAATTGTTGATGCCATTTCAGAAAAACAGCAA
>JAKLIM010000386.1 GCA_022709605.1 Bacteroidota bacterium
GGTACCGTGTTGCTCGATGTGATCCGAAACAACCTGAAACTGAAAGGCACAAAAGAAGGTTGCCGCGAAGGTGATTGTGGGTCGTGTATCGTATTGTGGGGAAAACTTAAAAACAACCGAATGGATTACTGCACGGTAAATTCATGCATGTTTCCATTGGGACAAGCAGATAATTCACACATTGTTACAATCGAAGGACTGAATGGAGCAAATTTTAATCCGATTCAACAAGCAATAATTGACGAAAATGCTTCGCAATGCGGATTTTGCACTCCGGGATTTATCATTTCGTTGACAGGATATTTTCTATGTGCTAAAACCATTAATATTGAAGATGCCATTGCTTCGCTTTCGGGAAATATATGTCGCTGTACAGGTTACGTTTCTATTATCAGAGCTGTCGGAAGAGTATGTGATTTAATCAATCCCACCGCTTTTGAAAATTCATTTCCTGACAACAGGATTTCATTTTTAGTAAAAAACGACTTGCTACCCGAATATTTTCTGAACATTCCACAAAAATTATCACATCTACCCTCTCCTACGCACGAAATAATTACAATAACAAGAATTTTGTTGGGAGGTGGAACTGATTTGTATGTTCGAAAAGAAGAGATTATAAGTGACTCGGATATTTTGTTTACTAAAAATATAGAACCTTTAAATGCAATTTCTATTGAGAATAATTATTGTGTAATTGGTTCAGCAGTAACTGTTTCAGAGTTGTATGAAAGTGAAATAATCCAACAGGTTTTACCAGATTTTAATAAGTATATCAAACTTATTTCGTGTACATCAATCCGAAATCGTGCAACCATTGGTGGCAATATTGTAAATGCCTCACCTATTGGCGATTTAACCATATTATTTCTTGCATTACAAGCAGAAATAGAACTTGAACGAGAAAACATTAAACGCAACATTTTATTAAAAAATTTATATCTGGGCTATAAAAAGATTGATTTACAAGATGATGAATTATTAATTTCAATTAAATTTCCAATTCCATCGCAGCAAAGTGTATTTCATTTTGAGAAAATTTCCCGTCGCACTCATTTAGATATTGCCAGTGTAAATACTGCAGTCCAAATTACGGTTGACAATAATTTAATCAGTGAAATTCATTTATCTGCAGGTGGAGTTGCACCTGTGCCGCTTTATCTCGAAAAAACATCCGAATTCCTGAAAAACAAAATTCTGAATAAGTTGAATATTGATGAAGCAATTGAAATTGCACTGACCGAAATAAATCCGTTAAGCGATGTGCGTGGTTCTGCCGAATATAAAACGTTATTGTTCAAACAGCTAATAAAATCACATTTCATTACATTGTATCCTGAAATTCTTTAAAATGTCCTGATTCTTTGTTCTTTATTCTTTGTTCTTTATTCTAAAAGAAATGAAAGACTACGATTTAAAACTACATGTACAGGGACTTTCGCAATTTGTGGATGATCTGAACTTACCAGAAGATACGCTGTATGCATCTGTCTTTGTGGCTCCTGCATCGCACGGAAGAATCACAAAATTAGATACTTCTGCTGCAAAAGTAAGTAAGGATGTGGTGGCAGTTTTTTCTTACGAAGATATTCCGGGTAAAAATCAAATCGGTCATATCATTGCTGACGAACCACTTTTAGCTGATACTACTTTCGATTATGTCGGTCAACCCATTGCCATTGTTGTAGGAAAAACCATGAAAATTGCCCGGCAAGCTACAAAATTAATTCAACTTGAATATGAAACACTACCGGCAGTTTACGATCCGAAATTAGCTTTTAATAATGGTGATGTTATTGGACAGGAAAGAATATTTTCTTGTGGAGATTTTGATAAAGCCTGGTCAGATTGTGAATATATTTTCAGTAATTCAGTTACATCGGGCGCACAGGAACATCTGTACCTCGAAACACAAAGTGCGATTGCAATTCCAACCGAATCGGACAGAATAAAAATCATTTCTTCAACGCAGTCTCCTTCGGCTGTACAAAAAACCGTTGCAGATGTTCTTGGCGTTTCCCTGAATCATATTGAAACAGAAGTAATCAGACTTGGTGGTGGTTTTGGAGGCAAAGAAGATCAGGCGAATGCTTGGGCTGCGATGGCCGGATTGGCTGCTTTTAAATTAAATAAACCTGTAAAATTAGTTTTACCACGTCAGCAGGACATAACAATCACCGGCAAACGACATCCTTATTCCTCCGATTTCAGAATAGGATTATCGGAAGATTTTAAAATTATAGCTTACGAAGTTACTTTTTATCAGAATGCCGGAGCTTATGCCGATTTATCCACAGCCATACTTGAACGAACACTTTTTCACTGCACCAACAGTTATTATATTCCCAATGTCAGGGCAAAAGGAATTTCATGCAGAACCAACTTGACGCCAAATACAGCATTTCGTGGTTTTGGAGGTCCACAAGCAATGTTTGTTATCGAAAGTGCCATTTACGAAGCTTCTCAACATCTGAAAATATCACCCATTGAAATCCAAAAACGAAATTTGATTAGTAAAGGTGATAATTTCCCCTTTGGTATGTCGGCACAAAGTGGCAATGCGAAAATTTGTATGAACCGGGCTTTGGAAAAATTCAGTATTGATATAAAAAATCAGGCGATAATTGAATTCAATCAAACTCATCAAAATCTCAAAAAAGGATTGGCTGTAATGCCTGTATGCTTCGGAATTTCATTTACAAGTACTTTTTTAAATCAGGCATCGGCACTTGTTCATATTTATAATGATGGAAGCCTGAGTATTAGTACAGGAGCAGTTGAAATGGGTCAGGGTGTGAATGAAAAAATCAGAAAAACTGCTGCACATATTTTTTCAATTTGTGAAGATCGAATCAGAATTGAAACGACTAATACCACCCGCATTGCCAACATTTCGCCCACTGCGGCAAGTACCGGAGCCGACTTGAACGGCAATGCAACGAGAATTGCGTGCGAAGAAATCCTGAACCGATTGAAAATAGTAATTCCACTAATTATTGGAACGAGCGTCAATGATAAATATGAAATTAGAAATGAAATTATATACCATAACGAACAAAAAACGACTTTAAACTGGAATGAATTAATCCTAAAAACTTATCGGGAACGGGTATGTCTTTCATCTCAGGCATTTTATGCAACACCAGGAATTTCATTCGACAGAACGACAGAAAAAGGAAATCCGTTTGCATATCATGTAAATGGAACAGCAGTTATTCAGGTTACGTTGGATTGTTTGCGGGGAATTTTTGATATTGACTCGGTGGAGGTTGTACACGATACCGGTAGTAGTGCTGCTACACTTATTGATCTTGGTCAAGTGGAAGGTGGAATTTTACAGGGTTTAGGATGGATGACAATGGAAGAAATTCAGCATTCGGATCAGGGAAAATTAATGACCAATTCGTTGAGTTCGTATAAAGTTCCTGATATTTTTTCAATTCCCAAAAAAATGCAAATTCAATTTTTGGAAAGCGAAAATGAACAAGTCGGATT
>JAKLIM010000387.1 GCA_022709605.1 Bacteroidota bacterium
ATACCAAAGGGTTAGGTATATTTGATTTGGAGTTGGAAAAGTTTGGGGCTGAAAATAAAATACCACAAATCGGATGGAACACTATTTTTGGTTTAAAATCTGAATTATTGAGTGATTTAAATGAAAACGAATACATGTATTTTGTTCACAGTTATTATGTTGAATCTTGTGCAAATGCAATAGCAAAAACAGATTATATAGCCGAATTCAGTTCAGCTCTGCATAAAAACAACTTTTACGCCATGCAGTTTCATCCCGAGAAATCGGGTGAGGTGGGACAGAAAATACTGGAGAATTTCTTTCAATTGGAAGTTTGAGAGTTTGAAGGTTTGTAGTTTGAGGTTTGAAATGTTAGAGATTGAGAAAATAAGAAATTTAGAAAAATAGAAAAGTTTGAGGTTTGAGAGATTTTGTGTTTTCGAAATTGTAAATTGTAAATTGTAAATTTTTTTAATGACTTTTGAAATAGAAAATACCGACCCACATTCGAATGCTCGAGCGGGTGAAATAACTACAGATCATGGTGTTATCGAAACACCTATTTTTATGCCTGTGGGTACAGTTGCATCTGTAAAGGCGGTACATTTTCACGAATTGAAAGACGATATAAAAGCACAAATTATATTAGGGAATACGTATCACCTTTATCTCCGACCGGGAATCGACACGCTTGAACGTGCCGGTGGATTGCACAAATTCAATGGTTGGAATGGTCCCGTGTTAACGGATAGTGGTGGTTATCAGGTTTTTTCGATGACCGGAAACCGAAAACTTCACGAAGAAGGTGCTACGTTTCGTTCGCACATTGATGGTAGTAAGCATTTATTTACACCCGAAAAAACAGTTGATATTCAACGATCTATCGGAGCTGATATTATCATGGCTTTCGACGAATGTACTCCGGGAGATGCTGATTATAATTATGCAAAAAAATCGATGGAGCTGACACATCGTTGGCTCGAACGAGGAGTAAAACATTTTGATAATACAGAACCAAAATACGGTTTTTCGCAAACATTTTTTCCTATTGTTCAGGGCTGTGTTTATCCCGATTTACGCCGAGAATCAGCTCAGTTTATTGCTTCACAGAATCGGGAAGGTAATGCCATTGGCGGTTTAGCCGTGGGTGAACCTATCGATAAGATGTATGAAATGATTGAAATTGTGAACGAAATACTTCCTGCTGATAAACCCCGTTACCTGATGGGTGTGGGAACTCCACAAAATATTTTGGAAGCGATTGAGCGCGGCGTGGATATGTTTGATTGTGTAATGCCGACCCGTAACGGACGAAATGCCATGTTATTCACTTCGCAGGGAATAATGAACATGAAAAACGAAAAGTGGAAAAACGATTTTTCTCCACTCGACGAATTTGGGACTTCGTATGTAGACAAAGCATACTCAAAAGCATATCTCAGACATTTATTTATTAGCAAAGAATACTTAGCGCTTCAAATAGCTTCAATTCACAACCTTGCTTTCTACCTTTGGTTAGTAGGCGAAGCCCGAAAGCACATACAATCGGGTGATTTTGCACACTGGAAAAAAGGAATGGTTGAACAAGTAATAAGACGATTGTAATTAATAATTGAAACAAATAGAACTTAAATAAATTTATGAAACCGGATTTCAGTAAAATAGGTTTAAAACGAATAGATACTTATATTATTTCTAAGTTTCTGGGGACTTATTTTTACTCCATCATACTTATATTAAGTATTTCAGTTGTATTTGATTTAACCGAAAAACTCGATAATTTCTTCGAAACAAATGCTCCGTTGAAGGCTATCATCTTCGATTATTACCTGAATTTCATTCCGTTTTACATGAACATGTTCAGTCCGCTGTTCACGTTTATAGCTGTAATATTTTTCACTTCAAAACTTGCCACCAACACCGAAATTATTGCTATTCTGTCCAGTGGTGTAAGTTTTCGCCGACTTATGGTACCATATTTTATTTCAGCAACAATTATTTTCATAATATCTTTTACGTTAGGAGGTTATATAATACCACCGGCCATTGGAAAGATGCTTGATTTCGAAAATAAATACGTAAAAAAGTTCAAATCGGAACATGCCCGCAATGTGCAAATGGAAGTTGAAAAAGGCGTTATTTTATATATCGAACGGTACGAAATTTCCGAAAACATGGGTTACCGTTTTTCGCTCGAAAAATTTGATGGCAAAATTTTAGTTTCGCGTTTAACAGCCCAATCTGTATCGTGGGATTCGGCATATAACTGGAAAATAACCGATTACCTGCAACGCGACTTTAACGGAATGCGTGAAAGCATCAAAAAAGGAAGTGAAATGGATACGGTAATAAATGTTCAACCCAGCGAATTTTTCATATCGTCGAAAGAGAGTGCACAAATGAATATTACACAATTGGGCAAATACTTGAAAAGACAAAAAAACAGAGGCATTGGCAACATACAAGCGTTTGCCGATGAATATTACAAGCGTTTCTCAATGCCATTAGCAGCTTTTATAATGACTTTAATCGGTGTTTCTTTGTCTTCGCGAAAAGTTAGAGGTGGAATGGGATTACATCTGGGTGTGGGACTTGCGCTGAGCTCGTTGTACATATTATTTTCCACCATGTCAACCACTTTTTCAGTCAGTGGAATTCTTAGTCCGTTTATAGCTGTTTGGTTGCCCAATTTCGTATTTTTAAGCATTGGCATTTACTTGTATTATACAGCTCCGAAATAAGTTTGAGGTTTCGGGTTTCGGGTTCCAAGTTTCGTGTTTCGTGTTTCGTGTTTCGTGTTTCGCGTTTCAGGTTTCAGGTTTCAGGTTTCAGGTTTCTTTTAAAAAATAAAAAAAATGCTTCTCAAAGTTCTGAAAAGCATTTTTTAAAATTGTAAATCGTAAATGAAAAAATTGTAAATAAATTTATCTTTCTTCGTATTGTTTATCGTAATAACTCTGATATTGACCACTGGTAACATTATCCAACCATTCCTGATTTTCGAGATACCAATCAATTGTTTTTTCCAATCCTTCTTCGAACTGCAACGAAGGTTTCCATCCAAGTTCGCGTTGTAATTTAGTGGAGTCAATCGCATAACGCAAATCGTGTCCTGCACGATCTTTCACGAATGTGATTAATTTAGCTGATTCCCCAATTTCACGATCAAGTTTGCGATCCATTATTTCGCACAATTTATAAATCAAATCTATGTTAGTCCATTCATTATTACCACCAATATTGTAAGTTTCGCCAGTATTACCGTTGTGAAAAATGGTATCGATTGCACGGGCATGATCATTAACCCACAACCAGTCACGAATATTTTCACCTTTACCATAAATTGGAATCGGACGATTATGCTTTATATTATTGATTGATAATGGAATAAGTTTTTCCGGAAAATGATTCGCTCCATAATTATTTGAGCAATTCGAAATTACAACCGGCAAACCGTACGTATCGTGATAAGCCCGGACAAAATGATCGGAAGAAGCTTTGCTGGCCGAATAA
>JAKLIM010000388.1 GCA_022709605.1 Bacteroidota bacterium
AGGATAAAAAGTTCGTTCCGGCAAAAGCTGAAATCGCCAACAATCAAATTATTGTTACTGCTCAGGGAATTGATTCACCAGTTGCTGTTCGTTACAGCTGGTCGAATTGGTCGGAAGGAAATCTGACAAATGTTGAAGGTTTTCCGGCAACGCCATTCAGAACCGACACTTTTGATCTGATAACTACAGGAGTAAAAGCGCCGAAATATTAATGAGTATGAGCAAAAAAAATATTGTATTGCTACTGTTGATTGCATTGTGCAGTTCTTATGTTCAAAGCCAACCGCGAATTTGGAACAAGCAAAGCATCGATAATGCAAAAACATTGAACCCGGAGGCTGTTAAAACACTTATCAGAGAAGCAGATAAACATTTGACAGCCACGATTGTTACAGTTGTGGATAAACCGATGACTCCGCCAAGCAGCGACAAACACGATTATATGAGCATCGGGCGTTATTGGTGGCCAAATCCAGACACTGCGGATGGACTTCCGTACATTCGCAAGGATGGTGTAACAAACCCCGAAATTGACAAATTGGATCGCATGCCGTTGAGTAAAATGGCTCGCAGTGTATATACACTTTCGCTGGCATTTTACCTGACCAAAGATGATAAATATGCAACAAAGGCGGTTGAAAATTTGCAGATTTGGTTTGTCGATAAGAAAACAAAAATGAATCCGAACATGAACTTTGGCCAAACGGTTCCCGGAAGATACGATGGAAAAGGCCGGGGCGAAGGCGTTTTGGACACTTACTCATTTGTAGAAATGCTCGACGGTGTAGAATTGTTGAAAGTCTCGAAAAGTTTTAAGAAAAAAGACCGTGAAGACTTAAACGCTTGGTTTAACGCCTATCTCGATTGGATGTTGACTTCCGAAATTGGTAAGGAAGAAAATGATGCCAAAAACAATCATGGAGTGGCATTCGATGTTCAGGTTACCCGATATGCATTGTTTGTTGGTAAAGAAGATATTGCACGCAAATTTATCAGTGATTTTCCGGCAAAAAGATTGTTTAAACAAATTGAAACAAACGGTGCACAACCAATGGAGTTGGCTCGTACAACAGCTTTTGGCTATTCGGTCTATAACCTGACACATTTTATTGACATGTCAATTATGGCTAAATCACTGAATATCGATTTATTTAATACAACTTCAACCGACGGAAGAAGCATAACCAAAGCCATTGATTTCTTGCTTCCTTTTTTGGGCAAACCACAAACAGATTTTCCGTATCAGCAAATAAAAGACTGGGAAAAAGTGCAAAAAGAATTCTGCTGGCAATTGCTGAGAGTAGATGGCTTAATGCCAAAACCAGTATATAAAAGTTTATATTCTAAATATTTACCTTTATCGGGAAAAGATAACAACTATCTAATATATTGATTTTTTATTGTTTAACTTTTTAAAAAATAAATTTTATGAAAAAAGTAATTTTACTCATTATCGCAATTAATTTCGTATTACTTGCAAACGCACAATTATTGCTCAACGAAACTTTCAATTATTCTTCAACTATTTTGGCAACCGTTGCAGGTGATCCGAACACAAGTGCAACAAATAACACAGTGGGTGTTTGGTACGAAACAGGAAAGGCTTCTGATTCAAATTCCTCTTCGATTCTAATTGATTCAGAACCACTTTATTACACCGGATATATTAATTCAGGCATTGGTAAAAGCGCTAAAATTGAAAATGGTGGTTCAGGTGCAAATACTCGAATTGATGTAGTTCGCTTTGTAAGTATGGCTGAAAAAGTTACCTCTGGCACTTTGTATTATGCATTTTTAATGAATGTGGGTGATATCAAATCATGGTCTACAACCGCCGGAGCTGAAGAAAATGGATGGCGTGATGTTTTTACAATTGCTGAAGGTGGATCTGATGTTTTAGGAAATTCTTACCGTGGAAGGCTCTTTTTACAGCAAGATGCAACTGAAGCCGGAAAAATCAACTACACAATCGTAAAAAATACATCTATTTCATCATCAATTCTACCCACAAATCAAGGTTTTATTTCAGCAGGTCAAACGTACTTGTTTGTAGTTCGTCAAACATTTACCGGAGGCACAGATTGTAAAGTAGAAGTTATTGTTAATCCTGCTATTTCAGCTATTGAACCAGCTTCTGGTTGGATAAACGGTTATCCAACTGATGTAAACACTTTTGGCGGAACGTACGGTATTGGAATTCGACGCAGAAATTTGGCTAATTCTGCCAATGTATTTATAAGTGGAATTAGAATTGCCAGAAGTTATTCTGATGTAGTTGGCATTAGCACTGGTTTAGGTCTGCTTTATTCTGAAAACATGATTAGAACTGCAGGAAAAACAATTTTAACTGAAAATGCCGGAAATATTAGTGTTTACAATTTAGTAGGCTCCGAAGTACTTAGAGCTTCCACTCAAGGCCAACTTGAAACTGCATTACCAAAAGGAATTTATATGATTAAATTTGTTGATAAAGTTGGAAATACTTCATCTGCAAAAGTGCAGTTAAATTAATCTTTAAAGAGAGTTTTTTTATCAAAAAATAAGAAGTGCAGATAACTAAAATATTTGCACTTCAAGCTTTTCTCATGCAAAAACATATCATATTTCTGCTTCTAACATTTATAACTCTATGTGCTTTCGCACGTAAAACAACTGTTTCAACTGCCTCAGCTATCAATAGTGGCAGTTGGACAGCGGGTGATACGATTGTGATGCGGAATGGCAATTGGACTAATCAAACCATTAGTCTGACTGCCAGTGGAAATGCTTCGAATCCGGTTGTTTTACAGGCTGAAACGGAAGGTTTAGTGATTTTGAACGGCACATCACGTTTATCGATAGGTGGAAAATATGTGGTAGTATCAGGATTGTATTTTCTGAATGGTACTTTGAGTGGAAGTGCAGTGATTGAATTCAGAACCGGTTCACATGCAACGAATTGCACACTGAAAAACACTGCCATTGTCAATTACAATCCTTCGCTCAATACGGTTGATAATAAATGGGTTTCGCTTTATGGCACAAACAATACAGTTGATCATTGCTCTTTCGAAAATAAAAATAACTCGGGTACTTTGTTGGTCGTTTGGCTCACAAGCGGCGTCACGGTAAATCACCTTATTTCAAATAATTATTTCGGTTACCGTAATTCTAATCTCGATTCGAATGGCGATGAACTCAACGGCCAGGAAATTATCAGAGTGGGCGATAGTTCAACTTCAATGACGAATGCAAATGTGACCGTTTCGGGTAATTTTTTCGAAAAATGCAATGGTGAAATTGAGGTAATCTCCAATAAATCGTGTGGAAATTTGTATACGAATAATCTTTTTCTCGAGTGTAGAGGAATGCTTACTTTGCGCCACGGAAACAACTGTACGGTTGCAGGCAATTACTTTTTTGGGAATGGAGTTACCGAGTCCGGTGGCGTTCGGATTATCGGAGAAAACCACAAAGTGTACAATAATTATTTTGAAAACCTG
>JAKLIM010000389.1 GCA_022709605.1 Bacteroidota bacterium
TAATAAAACAATTATATTTTTTCTCTTTTGACCCCCTGTCCCGATAGCTATCGGGGGAGTCAGGTGCTACTAACCTCCCGATCACTATCGGGAGAGCTATAGGCCCGGCTTTTGCTTCAATAAATTTTTAGTATCTTTGCAAAGCGACTGCAAAAGTAATAAAATTTGCTGTTCTGCAAAAATATCAATCGGTTTTTTTTATGGAAATGAAACAATTTAGGAATATTTCAACACTTATATTCGACTTTGGAGGTGTAATTGTCAATCTTGATTTACCGCAGTGCATTCAAAATCTTAAAAATCTGGGATTGGGTGATGTTGAAAAATACCTCAGTAATTTCGGTCAGTCCGGCTTTTTTCTGAAATGGGAAAGTGGTGAATTAACTATCGAAGAATTCCGAACCGAGATTAGGAAACTGACCAGCAACGAACTAACTGATAAACAAATCGATGATGCCTGGTGCTCGTTTCTAACAGATATTCCGGTCGAAAAAATTGAAGTACTTAAACTATTGCGAAATAAATATAAATTATTGTTACTGAGCAATACAAATCCACTGCATATTCAGGTAAGTGCTGCCGGTGAGTTTGCAAAATACGGTGGAACGATGAATGATTTTTTTGATAAATGTTATTTATCGTACGAAATGGGTTTGATAAAACCGAATGCGAATATTTTTGAGGCATTGCTTAAAGATGCCGGTGTACGTGCCGAAGAATGTTTATTTATCGACGACGGACCAAAAAATATCGAAACAGCTTCAAAGCTTGGTTTTCAAACTCGTTTAGTGAAGCAGGAAGATGATTTAAGTTTTTTACTATCTTTATAATTATTCTGATTAATAGGGATTTATTGTCTTTTAAAAAATGAAAATACTAAATCAATCGTTGGTTTTTGCCGAAAATGTAGCTACTGTCGGATTTTTCGATGGGGTTCATGCCGGTCATCGTTTTCTGATTGACGAATTAAAAGCAATTGCAAAAGCAGAAAAACTTCAAAGCGTGGTTTTCACTTTTTCATCGCATCCGCGCAAAGTTTTACATTCCGATTATCAACCCCAGTTATTAACAACGCTCGAAGAAAAACTGAACCGACTCGAATCAACGGGAATTGATGCCTGCGTAATACTCGATTTCTCTTTGGAAATGGCTAAACTTTCAGCTTTCGAATTTCTGAAAAACATTCTTTATGAACAATATAACGTCCGCACTTTGCTGGTCGGACACGATCACAGGTTTGGTCGCGACCGTGCTGATGGATTTGTTGATTATAAAAAGTACGGTGCAGAAATTGGCATGAAAGTTATTCAAACCAGTCGTTACACTACTACTCAGATTGGTCACATCAGTTCATCCGAAGTTCGATCGGCGTTGAAAAACGGTGATATCAGCAGAGCAAACGAAATCCTTAGTTATCCATATTCGTTTCGCGGGAAAGTGATCGACGGATATAAAATGGGGCGTAAAATTGGTTTTCCCACGGCCAATATTGAACCTGATGACAATGAAAAATTAATTCCCGCTACCGGTGTTTATGCCGTAGAAGTTCGTTGGAATAATTGCAATTATCAGGGCATGATGAATATAGGTAAAAGACCAACCATGGAAAATGGTACATCAATAAGCATCGAAGTTCATATTTTCAAATTTAATCATAACATTTATAATCAAACGATTGAAATAATATTTAAGGAAAAAATACGGGACGAACAAAAATTTCAGAATTTGGATGCTTTGATTCATCAATTGAACCGGGACAAGTTGAAAGTGATGGAAATCTTTAAAATTTCGTAACAAATCTTGTATATTTATTCACAAAACTTATCTTTGTAAAAAAATAACAATCAAATAATTTAATCGCAAAATGAAAAAACTATTTTTTATAATGATGACAGGATTACTCCTTGCCGGTTGCGCTAAAAACGACAACCCTTTTTTCGAAGCGTACGAAAATGAATTTGGCGCACCACCTTTCGAAAAAATCAAGACTGAACATTACATGCCTGCTTTTAAAGAAGGCATCAAACAACATCAGGCTGAAATTGAAGCAATTGCCGAAAGTAAAGACAAACCAACTTTTGAGAATACCATTGTAAAAATGGAATTCAGCGGTGATTTATTGAGCAAAGTTTCGTCGGTATTTTTCAATTTACAATCAGCAGATACCAATGATGATCTGAATAAAATTGCACAGGATATTACGCCTGTACTTACGGAGCATAATGACAACATCTATCTGAACGACAAACTTTTCCAACGCGTAAAATCGATTTATGATAGCAAAGCAACTCTCGGTTTAAATCCTGAACAAGACCGCGTACTTGATAAAATTTATAAACGATTTATCCGTAGTGGTGCTGCTTTGAACGAAGATCAAAAAGCACAATTACGTGAAATTAATAAAGAATTGAGCACATTGGAGTTAACTTTCGGACAGAATATTCTGGCTGAAACCAACTCATTTCAAAAATTCATAACCAACAAAGACGATCTGAAAGGACTACCTGAAGGAATTATACAGGCTGCAGCCGAATCCGCCAAAGAGGCCGGCAAAGATGGTCAATGGCTATTTACCACCCAGAAATCAAGTTTTATTCCGGTGATCCAATACGGTGAAAATCGTGAATTGCGCAAAGAATTATTGATGGCTTACACCAACCGATGCGATAACAACAATGAGTTCGACAACAAAGCTAACATCAGTAAAATAATGAAACTGAGGGTGAAAAAAGCCAATTTACTTGGTTTCGAAAGCCCTGCTGCATTTATTCTGGACAATACAATGGCTAAAACGCCCGAAGCAGTTTATAGCTTTTTGAATAAAGTATGGACACCTGCAGTAGCGAAAGCGAAAGTTGAAGCTGCTGAACTTCAGAAACTTATGGATGCTGAAGGAAAAGGTGAAAAACTGGAACCATGGGATTGGTGGTATTATACCGAAAAACTCCGCAAAGCTAAATTTGATTTGGACGAAGAACAATTGAAACCTTATTTCAAGTTGGAAAACGTTCGCAAAGGTGTTTTTGATTTAACAACCAAATTGTTTGGTCTGAAATACGAAAAACTGGAAGGAATGCCGATTTATAACAAAGATGTTGAGGTTTTCAAAGTAACCGACGCTGATGGATCTTTGGTCGGAATTCTTTACACCGATTATTTTCCACGTGCCGGTAAAAATGTGGGTGCCTGGATGAGCAATTTCAGAGAACAATTCATTAAAGATGGTGTAAATCAACGCCCTATCATTGTAAATATAGGTAATTTCACCAAACCAACTTCTGATAAACCTTCGTTGTTGACCATGGATGAAGTAGAAACTTTGTTTCACGAGTTTGGTCATGCACTTCACGGTTTATTGGCAAATTCAACCTATCCAAGCCTTTCGGGAACAAACGTAGCCCGCGATTTTGTGGAACTGCCATCGCAAGTTATGGAAAACTGGTGCTGGGAACCTGAAGTAATGAAAACCTATGCCCT
>JAKLIM010000039.1 GCA_022709605.1 Bacteroidota bacterium
ATCATCGGAACACTTCCGGGAGTTTCCGTCAGTCCGGTTAATATATTCAGGCTGATTTTGGTAACCATCGAAGTAGCCCTTTTTGTTTTGATCATAATTACGCCATTCGAAGCTTTGCTACCATATATAGAGGAGCCATCTTTTATAACTGTAATATTCTCAATATCATTCACATCGATATTAGAAAGTGGATTAAACCAAAAACCGGCATGAATCGATTCGGTATCGTACATGCTGTTCCAGATTACTCCATCAATCACATAAAGCGGTTGAACATTGGCATTGATTGAATTGATTCCACGGATAAAAACCGACGAACCCATTCCGGCTGTACCGGTGCGGGTTACACCACGCACATCCCCGCCAAACGAAGATTGCAACATCTCGTCGACCGAAAGCACGGTGGATTTGCTTAAATCATCTGTACTTTTTAGCGAGTAAGTCACTGAGGAATTGTCCTTTTTACCGATGATACTGTTCACCGGTTTAAAATAATTTTCGAACTGATTGGAATAAAGTCCAATGGTCAACGAATCCTTTCCCTGCAATGGAATTTCACGCTTGTTGTAATCGTATGCCGAAACATGAATAACATCTTTCGAAGACACGCCTTTTAACCGGAACACACCTTTCTCGTCGGTTACAGCCGAAAGATTTTTATCAGGGATTGAAATTTGTGCAGCACTTATCGGCTTTTTTGTTTGAGCATCAATAATTAATCCTTTCAATGTGTTTTTTGAGCCCTCTGCTTTATCTTGAGCCATCAAATCATTAAAAGGTAGCATCATAAAAATTACCGCAAAAATGCAGAACGTTTTAAAACAGCTCATTATCCTGTTCATTCTTAATATATTAATATACTTCTTCATCATCATACTAATTAATTGTTTTGATACTTATTGAACAGGTTCAAGAATTATACAATCGATACGTAAAGTGCGTTTAAATGCAACTTCAGTTGCTTTTGCGGCATTATTTACTCTTAAAAATGCAGTAGGTGTGTAAATTCCGGTTTTGGAATCAGTTACAACATTTGAATATGGAAACTGAAAGTTCTTTACAACTAATATTTTATTGATTTTCGTTGGGTCGGTTGTAACGGTATTGGC
Source organism: Bacteroidota bacterium (assembly GCA_022709605.1). Taxonomy (GTDB): domain Bacteria; phylum Bacteroidota; class Bacteroidia; order Bacteroidales; family Paludibacteraceae; genus Paludibacter. Next base: position 1,110 of record JAKLIM010000039.1, read on the forward strand.
CGCAGTAATAGCAGTCGATGTTGTTACTTCATTGTTTGCATTTACAGCCACATCATTTATCTGTACGCCTGCATTATTCATGTACGACATAAAGAACCTCACTTTATTGGGTTTTAAATCATTTGCATCTACAATAATTGAAGGCACAATAACACAATATATATTGTATTTTGCTGATAATGTACTTGGTAATGCAAATTTTACAAACATATTGTTGATACTCGCCAAATCGCTTGTCGTGGTTGGTATTGTGTACAAATAATAACCTCTTGAAATATCAAAACCACTACCAATACTCGAAAGTGCACTTAACGAATAATTTGCAGAAGTACGGTAATTTGAATATTCGGCCTCCCATTTATATTCTTTTAACCAGGTTTCAATGGGTTCGTTTTTTAATTGAGGTGATACATAAGCATTTCCATTGCTTAATTTTGTTAAAGTAGCATTGGAGAAAAATCGATCCGGTTGTGCAAATTTATTTCCGAAAGTTGACATAATTGAATCCGTAGTTACAGGTACCTGAATTCTTTCTCTGAAAAATAAATCACGCACCAACATCTGTTTACTTACCGATACCTGCATTTGCTCACCACCATCTTTGGGTAAGGTTTTAAAATAAGGCGATATTTTATTGTAAGCATCAATCCACGCAGCATTATCAGGTAAAACAGCGGTATACGTACTGTCTTCGCTTTTTAATTGAGCCAATCGGTCCAATACATAATTGGTTTCTTTAAATACTGAATCTACAAAAACACCATCCTGAAAACTTTTTTCCTCGTCGAAAGTTTGCAAAGTAATAGAATTCAGGTATTTTCGAAGCGAATCGAGACCTTCCTGTTCGTTGATAAACTCCCAAAAATTACGCATATAAGGTGAATACTGCGATACAATATGAACTATTCCGTTCTGTGTTGCCAAATCGGGTTCGGAGATTACCTTATCACCAAACTGATATCCATTCTGAAATCTCGTAAATTCAAGAATTTTACCATTCATAAGCGTTATTTTCTTCGCTTTTTTGAATACCTCAGAAGTAGGATGCGAAAAACGTGTCACGTGATTGGTTACGATTTTCAATACCTGATTGTAATTATTTAAATCTACATTTTCAAGTGCAGCATTGGTTGGCGCCCATACAGTAAAAGTCTGCGACTGACTGAGAATTGAATCATATTCAGTTATTTCGAGCATTTGAGTAAATTTACTCAAATCGCTTTTTGATTTTATAAAATCGAAAATATTCAATTCACTCTTATTTGCAGGAGCTACATTATAATGTTCGTCCCATTCTTCATTACACGAGGGCAGTGCTGTTAAAACAAACAGCAAAAGTGTAATAACGGGAATTCCTGCATATTTCATTTTCATAATACTTTGTTTTTTTATGTGCAAATTATTAATAGATATCTTCACTTTCAAGCGCATTTGTTGGTACAAATTCCATATAGTCGAACATAAATTCACCACCACTCAAACCTTTTACAGTTAATAAATGACTGCCGGCTTTATCGAAGGTAAACTGTCCTAAAATCCGGCGCAAAATCGCGTTACTGTATCGTGCATTCTGACCGGTTGTCCAACCTTGTGTAATAATTTTGTAACAAGCCGGACCCTTCATATAGCCTCTGTTGCGCATCATCTTGTCATTTTCGAAACCCGAAGGATCATCTGGAACTGAACCCGGTAACTCCCAACCATTATCGGTAGCATAAGTGTTCAGGTTAAGAGGCACTCCACAAGGAATGTTGTCGAAATAAAGTTGCGCCACACCACGTTTTCCGTTGGAGAGGTAGCCAAAACGCACTTCATAAATTCCTGCCGGAATAGGCGGTGTAACAATGGTAAAGTCGTATAATTTACCTGAACTTGCATTCAGAAATATTTCATCACCTTCGTAATTCTGGAATTTATGATAACCGGCAAGATATCCAACTACCGTTTGTTCCGACGACGAAATACGGGCAATATAATTGCGGGGCAACTGATAGTGTAAACTTTGGTCGTTGTACAAAGTGGTGATTGTGTTCTGTTTAAATCTGCTACCACGCATGTTGTTATTGGTCAATTCGGGGAAGAAACTCGAAGAATCGAAGCGCAAACGTTTCGTTGAAAGTTCATTCTCAACTTCCTGACTATAAACCAATAAACCATCAATTTCGTGGTAAACGCCGTTTGTAGCATCGTTGTCGTAATTGCTTAAAACAATCTGAATAACTTTCCCGGTTTCGCGATTATAATTTATCAGGTTAGTACGGTTTGTTAATCGTTCCTTTTTAATTTCGAGCAGCGTATTCGGACACAGCGTTTCTACATATTCAAACATATCGCGTGTTTTTAACATGTGCTCAGTATCATAAGCATTGATAAATTTCTCGTAACTTAATTGTTTTTCAATAATATGATAAGCAATAAAACGATTGAGTGAATTTTTCCGGTTAGTAATATCAGTTATGCCTGCATCATCCGGATAAACTACATTATATATTTCGGCAGCTTTCGCTTTCATGCTGGCCAAATCGCTTATTCCATTCGACATCAGGGTTTCATTGCTTTCGAGCAACAAGGTATAACCATATTTTCGCGAAGCAGGAACTTCCTGATAAAACCAATCACCTTTATCTTTAGGAGTTAATACAAGCGAAGCATATTTTGCGGCATCGTAGGTTTCGTCCTTATCTTTTAGCAACGAATCGGCAAGTCCGGTAGCAACCAAAGCCTGATAGAACATCGAAAACTTGGCATCGCCGGCCACAGCATCTACAATTCCGGCACGGGTCGGATTCAACACTTCATTTAAAATGTGTACTACTCCGTTGTGAACTTCCACATCTTTCTGAAGAATTTTCGAAGTTTTATTTACAAATGTTTCTCCGGCATCAGTAAACGAAATTGATATATACCTGTCACTCATTGATAAATCAGGCAAACGTCCATCAACAAAATTGACATACATCAAAATCGAACCATTAATTACATGGTCGAAAGCTATAATTTGCAATGAATCTTTCGAAAAATCATCTAAAGACTTTTTACCTTTTTGTTGATAAAACTTCAACATGGCTTCATTGGTTGGCGCAAAGCAGGTATATCTACCGTAGGCATTGAGCAAACCCATTACTTTGGTAGTATCAAGCAGTTTGGTAAACTCGGAGAAAATAGTTGTATCTCTGAGGTATTCACCCATCATTTGATCGGTGAATGTGTAAAGATTATCGCCCACATCGTCCGAATCGCATGAAGGGAATAATAATACAGTACAAATAACAAGTACTAATATCACTTTAAAAGGTTTGCTGAGAATTTTGAAAATATTTTTTTTCATTGTTTCAATATTTTAATAAGATTATCTGGATGTTGATCCACCGGCTTCCTCGTAATAAGAATTCTGTTTTAACAGCGGATTTGCTGACAATTCTGACTTTGAAATAGGCATGTACATTGCATCAGGCACCGGAGCACCAAGCGAAACTGTATTTCCTGAAGATTTATGATCCACAAAGTCGTTTAATGTAGACGTAGAACCTTCACGACGCGCCATTCTCACTAAATCGAACCAGCGTTTTCCTTCGAACAATAATTCGCGTTGTCTTTCGCGCAACACCAATTTTTCCATTTCAATTTTCGAAGGGTAATTGGTTATACGAAGCGAATCCTGTTCTTCATTTGAACGGAGATAGGTTTTATTAACCATTTCGAGTGCAGCATTTAAATTCTCGCTTCCATCAAGTTGAACTTGCGCTTCAGCTTTCATAAGCATCACATCGGACAAGCGGTACAATATCCAGTTAGAAGTATTGCTTCTGAAATAGTACATATTTGTACCTGATGTACTTTTGAGACGTTGAACTCCGGCGTATTTGAAAATATAATACTTTCCGCCTGCTTCCCAATACGAATCATCTGATCGAATATCCTCTAAACTCTCGGTGAAATTTGTCGATATTTTGTAAGCAAAAGGACTGTAAGCACCTACTGCACCACTTACGCTGTTATAAGCAAGCGTTACCGGAAAACCAAGTTCACCGTTGATAAGGGTTGGCGATCCATATAATTCGATTACAGGATTGTTTTTTTGAACATTTTCACTAAACTGTAATTCGAAAATACTTTCACTTGAATTTCCCAAATAAAATACCTGAGTCAGCATTCTTGCGCCTTCAATAAGTTTTAGTTTTGGATCGGCTAAAACGTTGTTACAAGCCTCAACACAATTAGCATATTGCTGATCCCACAAATAAACATCGGCCAACAGTGCATTTACAGCATTCAGGGTTACACGGCCTTTATTGTATGCTGTATTTCCATATTCAACACGCGCATTTTTTTGAGCAGTTTTTAAATCTCTGATAATATTATCGATAATTGTACGCTCGGTTGCCTTCGAAATTGCATAAACCGGTGCACCTTCAACATAAACCTGTGCATCATCAATACTCGGTTCTTCAATCCAGGGCACTTCTTTAAAAGCACGTAAGAGATAAAAGTAGGCCAATGATCTGAGCGTTAAAGCTTCGGCTTCAACACGATTCAAATCATCCTGAGTAAAATTATTGTCTCTATCGAGTACAAGCGGTGCATATTCCAACAAAGTATTACAATAATTGATTACCGTATAAAATGAGCCCCAGCTGTTGTATGAGTTAGTCGAAACCAAATCGCCATCAAGTATACGCTGTATATCAAATCGTTCGTTCGGGAATCCGCTACCGGCAACTATATTATCGGATCGTAATTCGCCCCAAATCATCATGCGATAAATTACTGCATCTTCAGTTAATCCGCGGTAACAGGCTGAAAGAACACCTTCAACATCTGCTTCCGACATCCAATATTCATCCAAAATTATTTCACTTTCCGGTCTTAAATCCAACCAATCGGTACAACTGGTTACACCGGTTAGTAAAGCGAATGTTATTGCAATATTTAATATTTTCTTTTTCATATTTGTATCTTCTTTTAATTATAGTCCTACAGAAATACCAAAAGTTACATCTTTTGAACGTGGAGTGCTCGAATTATCGATACTCATACCAGCCGAAGAAGTTAAATTGCTGTATCCAACTTCGGGATCAACGCCTGTATATCTTGTCAAAACAAATATATTATTGAATGTGAGATAGAAATTCAGTTTATTTAATCCATATCTTTTAATTTTTTCAGAAGGCACTGAGTAATTAAATGTCATGTACTTGAAACGAACAAATGATCCATCTTCAACGTAACGGTCGCTACCGAGCCAATTGTAACCGTACTCACGTAATGCTCTTGGCATTTCGGTATCGTCACCCTCTTTACGCCATCTCCAGTTTACTGCAATACTCTGATTGTTATCGTAATACATGTTTTCGGCGTTCATCCTGGCCATATTAATAACTTTATTGCCTACACGGAAATTGAAAAACATGTTGACCGATAAACTTTTATATCGTAAAGTAGGTCCAAAACCACCACTAATTTTTGGATTACAGTTACCAAGGTAAACAATATCCAATTCGTCGATACTTCCGTCATGGTTTATATCTTCGTAAATGGCGTCGCCACCTCTGAATTTATATGGGTTTCCACCATTTTTACCATAATAATTAAAATATACAGGTCTTGGATTTCCATCCTGATCGGTAATAATATTGTTGTTAGCATCTTTGGCAACCGGTGCTTTAGTGTGTTCTTCGGTATATTCATCCCACTGATAAACACCTTTGTAACGGAATCCATAAATTGAACCAAATGAATTTCCTTTCTGCACACGTGTCAGATACGAGCCATTGGAATAATTGAAATCGCCGTTATAACTATCCAATAGTGTCTGATTTAAATCAACAAGTGTGTTCTTATAATTCGAAAGATTGAACTTGAAATCGACACTGAAATCTTTTGTTTTAAAAAAACGGTTGGCATAGAAATTTACTTCCCAACCATCATTATCCATCGTACCTCCGTTGATATACGAAAGCGATCCGAAGCCAGATGAAGAAGGAATTGCAACGTTCTTAAAGAGTAAATCTACTGTACGTTTGTTATAGAAGTTGATGTCAAAAATGTATTTATCATCGAACAATCCAAGGTCAATACCATAGTTAAACGACGATGTGGTTTCCCATTTCAGGTTTTTCAGTTTGAGCGATGTAGGCCTTACCGAAGCCATATCGAGGTAAGATCCATACGTGCCGTAACGACTGAAATGAAGATATTCGTACTGAGGTTGGTTACCGCTTTTTCCCCATGCCGGACGGAAAGCAAGCGTACTTAACCATTTACTTTGACTTTTCATGAAATCTTCATCGGTGGCAATCCATTTTAATGAAATTCCGGGGAAATTTCCGAATTTATTTCCGTCTCCAAATTTGGTACTACCATCGCGACGTATGGTTCCATCGATAATATACCGACCTTTGTAAGCATAATGGCCGCGAGCCATGATGGCCAACGAACGCCAGGAAGAATGACTTGTATTTGCATCAACTAAATAGGATTCACCTGACGCATCAGTTGCCGAATTGGAAGGTAATGAATTTGACACCATTCCTTGCGATGCTGAATTACCAACATTGATCTGAAAAGAACCATATAACAATAAACTATGGTCTTTATTGGCAAACTTTGGTGTCCAGGCAATGTTATTGTCGGCATAAATTGTCACACTTTCCGAATCATAATTTTCGGCACGGTTTACGAATTCATTCGACCACACCACATTTGATACTTCCTGTGGTAAAAACATGCTTGTTTTACTGTTATTGATATCAAAAGACACGTACATATTGTATCGGAGCATTTGTTTGGCAGGATCCAATAAATCGTATTGCAAACGGAATGTTGGTAAAATTCGGAACGATTGCAAACGATTAGTGGCCAAATTAGCCAATGCAACCGGATTTTTCAGATCTCGCTGGTCTTTATCTAAAGAAGAAGTACTTGATATATTATAATATGAATTCGTCTCTTTTCCTGTAGCATCCTGAGCGAAAACCCCAACGTTAGGCATTTTTCTATAAGCTATTCCAAGTAAATTTTCGTAATTTCTATCGTTAACCGAATTGGTTAGCGAAAATTCGGTTATGAATTTAATTCGGTCCGACACTGAATACTCGAGATAAGCACGCGAAGATACTCTGCTCATTTGCTGACCGATAACAGTACCATTTTGCTTGTATAAACCACCCGAAATACGATAATTCGCCCGTTCACCACCACCCGAAAGGGTCAGGTAATGGTCATTTATATTTCCTATCTGACTTACTTCCTTCACCCAATTGGTATTGTTATTATAGTTTTCATAATCAGGAAAGTTTGTATCGTAGTTATACTCATTAATATTGTTTGCATTTTCGTCCTGACGTGGATTAAAATACGATTGTTTCATCAACATGGTAAAATCGGAGCCACTTAACATGTTGAGTCCTTGAGGTTGAACTGTACCTGTGAAACGATAAGAGTAATCCACTTTGGTAGGTCCGGCTGTCCCTTTTTTAGTGGTAATCATCAATACACCGTTTGCACCCTTCGAACCCCAAATGGCCGAAGCTGCAGCATCCTTCAAAACTGATATTTCAAGAATATCATCAGGATTTATACTCAACATATTGGCATATTGTTCCTGATTTGAATTCGCAAAGTCAAAATTAGGGTCAATCTGAACCTCGAAAGGCACACCATTCACAACAATAAGTGGTTCGCTGCTACCATTAATAGATGTTACACCACGAATACGCATCGAAGTACCACTACCGGGGTCACCTGAGTTGGCAATAATATCAAGACCGGCAATACGTCCCTGTAATGCTTCATCCACTGAAGCCACCTGAAGTCCTTCCATTTCCTTCATATCAATTGTCTGCATTGCTGTTCCAATTTCTCTTTGAGGAATACTGTATCCACCCTGCTGTGTTTTTCGGGTGGCTGTAACAACGAGTTCCTTTTTTGTCTGGATATTTTCGACTAAAACAACATTCAACACTTTTTTATTGTCAATATTTCGTTGTTGTGCAATAAAACCCACGTAACTGATTACCAATCTGTTATTTGGATTTTTGAGTTTCAACACATAATGACCGTTAAAATCTGTAACAGTTCCATTTACAACACGGTTGTTATCATCAACTTCCGAAACATTGACGCCAATTAAGGCTAATTTATCGGTATTCGATGTAACTTCACCTTGTACGATAAAGTTTTCTGTTTTACTTTGGGCTATGCTTCTTACGGGTATCAACAATACCAGCATTAGAAACATGAAAGCAACTTTTGAATTCATACTGTTTTTCATTATTATTCAAAGGATAATATGTTATCAATCTGGTGAATTACCGCCGAAGCAGATGTAGTGATCAAAGAAGTATTAAAAGCGGTTCCGGAAATTGAACCGGTTCCATCTACATTTTTGTAGGCTGAAGGTATTTTTGCAAAAATATAATCTTTCACTACTATATCGTATAATCCATTTTCTTTAATCACATGGGCTATTTTTAGTGGATCACCTTTGGGCGTATCACTGGTTAATGTCAGATTATTACCATTTCCCACGACACCAATTTTGTAATATTTGTTTTTTGCAGTCCCATAATTAGTTACAGTAGCATCGTTTTTAATCGTTGCCGACTGATACAATTCATTCACATTCTGATTAACAAATACAGCATTATCCTGAAAATGATATCTCAAAAAACGTATCATTTTTTGTATGGCATAATATTGTTGCATTTTATCTTTGATGGCATAAATATCGTCCCACGATTTTAATTTTCCGGTAGATATTGCTTCGTCAATTTTCTCATTCGTAGGTACATAAACTGTATAACGATAAGCGTTGAAGAATTTAATACGGTAATCGATACCTTGTTGTGCGAAAATCTGCTGAATACAGGTATCAGGAACACCGCTTAAAAGTTTATAAAATTTTTCGAACTGTGGTGTTTCATTCAGCTTTTTATAAACCGAAGTTAACGAAGGCTGAATTGGTTTATCAATAAAATAGGTTTTACCGTTGTACTGTTCAAACGGGCGAACCACATTGCATTTAACCCCATTCGAAATATCGCCGCCACCCTGAACTGTCATGTTAGCTCCGGTACCATTTACCTTGATAATGTCGTTTGCTTTGGTTATATAAAAATCTTTTCCCGATTCAACATTTCCCACAACAATATGACTATCAAGAATATTCCACAATCTGTTTTTAAGGAAAGCAGGGCTTGTAATCACATCAACCGAATCGATGGCCGGATCGTAAGTTCCGGTTAAGCCGCTAATTTTATAAACGGTAGCATTAACCGCTGAAGTTTTTTTATTAAACCAAAATTTCAGTACAGCTTTCACATCCTGTCCATAAGCAATCGGATCGAAATAATCGTTGAAATATTGATCGGTTGGAATAAATAAACTATAGGTACTTACCAATGAATTCAGGTACAATTTATAAAATGCAAACTGCGTTCCATCAACACTGGATTCGGAAATATTAATGGCCCAATTCATAATTTTGGCATTTTCACTCAACAGTACCGGACTATAAACCGAGATATAATCAACCGGCGGATACACTTCGTTTGTGATGTATACTTCACCATTCACACAAGTATGTGCGCCTTCGATATGACTTTTCGAAACTGGCAACCCATAATTTTCGGCATCCACCATTTTGTCAAACTTGCTTGGAACCGATTCGATTAACGAGGTACGCATGTGACGTTTGATAAAAGGTAAAATAATATCATCGGGCACTGAATCCCAGTAATGATATCTGCTGCGAAGAATTTCACCCACACCGCTATTGAAATAATTATTCATGGCAGCATCCGAAGGTACAAACATGGCAGCCATATCGGCCTGAACTGCTCCGGCGTTGTAACTGTTCCAACCCGGATTGAAAGCAAGTAATGTAGGAATCGCTTTTCCGGCGGGTAAACCTGCTAAAGGATACCGTGTTACACCGCCATTACTGGCAAAATAAATTTTTGCAAAAATAGAATCGGTAAAACCGGGTTTCAATTGTTTGTAAAGCATTGTACTTGCAGCATCGTAATAAGGAGCCGAAAAGCGATCAAGCAATTTTGAAAATATCTTTGTTTCAGCATTTTCTTTTATGTATTGCGCCATGTTCGAAGGTGGAATAAGCACGCTGTTCAGCACATTTACATATCCGTTTTTACAAACTATATCACTTTTAATGACCTTATTATTAAACAAATGCACATCGTTTTTCACGCGAGTCAAACCTCCGGTAAGTACCGAAAAATCTTCGTCGGTAAAAGCATATTTCTTAAGAAAATCTTCTGTAAAAAATACGATAGGAACCGAGGTGTTATTATTGTAAGTATATGTAGAATAATCTTTTATAAGATGCATTCCTTTGCTGCGATACGAATCCCAATATACACCGGACGGTAGTTTATCGCCTGTATCGAAAGGAATGCTATCGATATCGTTCAATGCTGACTGACGACGCATGGCAGTTCCTTCGAACAAACTACCGCCGCTGTAGTAATTGGAAAACACATCCAAGACATACGCATTATTGATCATTGCATAGTTAAAAAGAATTTTCTTTTGCGACAATGATAACGCTTCGTAACTGTGAACACCCCATTGATTACTTTTGAAAAACTCCGTAAAAGCACTATCGTTGGCTACAAAGAGTGTTTTACTTCCGGTTAATTTCAGTACTTCCGAATAATTCAAATCATCAATCAGCTTTACAACAGTCGAAAAATTACTGTCATTGGCCAGATATTCGTAAATACTTGCTCCCAGCCATTCCGGTTCTTCGTTGTCGTAGTTATATACATCACACGACGGGATGATTAGAGAACTGATTATAAATATTACCAACAATTGGAATTGCAGATAAAATTTTCTTCTAAAATACTTTCTCATTTCTTTATATTTTGTTTTTTACAATTTTACAAATTTTGCCGACTTCATGTTTTGCGCTTTAAGAATGTAGCATCCTGAACTCAGATCGCTGACATTAACCTTATTTTTATCCAAAACAATTCTTTTTACTAACACACCGTATAAATTATACACCTCCACGTTCATTTGTTCAGTGTTACTTCTTTTTATGTATAAATAATCGGTAACAGGATTGGGATAAATGCTCATTTCAATTTCTTCCGGATTTTTTACGCCCTGAATTATACTTACCGGGTCTATCACCATCCATCCTGCTCCTTCGGTTAAAGCATACGAGGCTGTCGTTGATCTTTCTCTCTGTTTTATTACATTCGCAAACTTAGCCGAAAGCGTCAAACAACGCAAAGTCGCTGTTACAGTATCGTCATTGCAGGTTTGGAATTGAGAAATAAATATCGGATTCGCAATACTATCGCCAAACTGAATAGTTTTATAAAGCGTTGGACTAATTAAATTATTCGCCGTTTTACCTACAATTATTTTCCGTCCGTCCATCAGTCCGCTTCCGGGAGCAATGGCAAAAAACGAAACAGTTTCGCTCGATAATGCAGTTTTAACAGCAGTTTCTTTTTGAAGTTTCATTTCAAAACCGGTTTTAGTTACATTTCGCACTCTCACGGTAGTTGCAAAAGTTGTTGAGGATAACAATTGTGTAGTAAAAACCACCGGAATTGTATCGAAAGGTACACTAAATGTAACCGCAGTCCAACTTGTACCGTTAGCACTATTTTTTCCGGCGATTGCTTTCAGTCCTCCAAAATCGTAATTGCCCGGATTCAGAGCCAAATAAGGCGTTGTATCTTCTTTGGTCAATGTTGATACTTTCTGATACGACCAGGGCGCAAGTTGCACATTAAAACGCGACGAGATATTTATAAGTTTAACACGCGGACTCATGAGTACCGAAGAGTTGTTATTGGTTGGCGCACCTAAAATAATGGTCGGAATAGTTGCAAATGGTTTTTTAAAGAAAACACCATTCCATCCTACATTATAGTACGACAATTTTCCGCATTGAATTTCGCTATCGTTGGTTATATCGTAACCAGTTTCGGGAGAATAAGCCGTAAACACATCATTGGGCAAGCGGGCTTTCACTTTGTAGCGGAATTTTGTCCCGGCATTCAAATCGAACACATCAGTGGTATTTCTCGAAATATTTGTACTGTTGTAAAACTCTGTGTAACCCTGATCATCAACATTTTTCTCAATAACCATTCCTTCAAAATTTTCAGCATTAGGATCGGTTTCGGTTAATGTCAGATTGTTTGTACCGAAAGAGATGGAAAGGGTTGGATTTCCTAACTTAAAAGATGGAATGACTTCGTATTTTTTATTAAATGCCATAGGCGCTTTGTCGGCAGCATAATATTCGCCAGCAGGTGTAAGTACGCCATTCAACACCATTGCTCTGCAATCCTGTACCCAGTTATAAATTGAATAACGTTCGATAAATGACGCTGTATCAAGCACATTGAGAATGGCTTTAATGTCATTAAGTTGTTTTGCTGCATTGGCGGCTGATAAGGATTTATCAGCAGTAGGCCAGGTTTCTGTTGTCCAGTTGGCACCATTATTCCATTCGGTTATCCAAATGGGTCGACCGGTTCTTAAATAAATAGCTTTCAGATCGTTGTACCAGTTTTGAGGACTTTTACCGCCCCAATATGCATGATACGCCACGTAATCCACACGGTAATTGCGGGCTTTACAACTATCCATAAACTGATAGAGCCATGCATTGTTGGTAACCGCTGGCGATCCAACACGCAATCCGGTTTTCAACATATTTGGCCATTCGGCAATTGCCTGTACCACAGTCACATTGGATTGTTCTGTATGGTCAGGTTCGTTATATCCCAACGCATGAGTAATATATTGTTTGTTACTGATTTCTGACCAACCCGGCCATCCAAGATTTTGCTTGATAGGAACGTACTCAACGTAAGAAGTTGTTGTACCTCCGGCACTCCAGTCGTATCTCCAGGTTGATTTTGTTTTGGTGTACTCGTTAAAATCAGACCCGCACCAACCTTTTTTAGAAACGTATTCCCAGCTGAATACCCGAACAAACGAAACTTTCTTGTCCAACATATCGGGCATCACAGGAACCAATAAATCAGCATCAGCAGCAATAAAAACCCGGCTATAACCCAGTCCATCAGCACTTGTAGCTAAGGTAGCCATGTAACCACGTTTCAGTTTAAACGAGCGGATTTTATTATCAAATCCTCCCAGCGAGTTATTAAATGCAAATAATGAATAAGAAGTAGAATCACCTGAAAAATTTTGGTCTGAATAAACTTTAAAAGGTTGGAAGGTAGATGCTTGAGGAATAACAACTGTTCCGTGTTTGTAAATCGAAACCCTGGTATTTGTTCTCAGAATAGCAGCCTGACCGTTAACACTTATGTATTTCAACAATGAATCGATGACCGTTTGAGGGCGGACATTATCAAAGTAAACCCACGAATCAACGGAATTCAAACTAATTATGCTATTAACCAACGATGATTTTGCAAAATTTGAAGTAATGTGTAAATTGGTTTTGTTATTCAAAATTACTTCTTTGTCGGTATATGATGTTACAGTGAAATCGCCGGCTGCAAGTGATATTGTAGTTCGTGTTTGCGCTTTGAGAAAAAAAGCAGCAAATAACATGAAAAATAAAAGTGTAAATTTTCTCATAAAAAATTGATTTTTTTAACCTAAGGTATAATTTGAAAATCAGGCAAATAATTTACAATAACTATCCTGTTTTTTCATTGTGCAAAATTAACGACGAAAAACTAATTATCGGTGTAAAATCCATTCAAAAATGGAGAAGATGCTTTAAAGTGGTCTGACATAAAACATGCCTCTCAAACAGCTCTCATTTGTAACCCTTTTGATCTTTGGAATTAAAAAATTGATTTCAAATTAATTTTTAAAGATTACATGATTTAAAAGTGCAGGTGCTTGATGATAGTTTACAGAAAAAATTCCGGTTGTAACTATTTTGACTTTTTTTTACACCGGTTTGGTGATATTTTCTCTTATTTTTGTACTATAATATAAAGGTACTGCAAACTACATAATAAGTCAAAATTATTATCGATAAAAATAATTAAAAATTAATGTATTATGAAAAGAAAAAAATACTTTATTTCCGGAAGGTATCTCGCATTTTGTCTCAGCTTTATGCTCATTTCTGCATTAAAAGCTCAGGACATAACCAGTGGGCTTATTATTCATTACGATTTTGAATCGGTAACAGAAACCACGGTACCTGATATTTCGGGTAATGGAAATTTCGGACAATTTGAAGGTGAAGCAGCACTTGTTGATGGTTATAATGGCAAGGGTTTAAACATGACCAACAAAGCTGACTTTTTAAATTTACCCGACAATTTCACTGCATCTCTAACTTCATTTACTTATGCTACCTGGGTAAACTTTTCAGCCCTGAAAAATGCAACCCGTTTTTTTGATTTAGGCAACGGTGCTGATGGTACAAATGATTTCCTTGCATTTATTCCAAGCGCTACAGGCGATAATACGAATATGCGCCTTCGATACCGTCAGGCTAATGCAACAGGCGTCAATGTGGATGGAACGACTAAAGTTCAGGCAGGCACCTGGGCACATGTGGCATTA
>JAKLIM010000390.1 GCA_022709605.1 Bacteroidota bacterium
TACAAACTACCCACTATCAATGCAAATGATATATTCTTCTTTTCACAACAATATAAACTATCGAAAGAATAATGACCACTGCGATCATATATATAGTTCCATGATTTCTGAAAATCAATAATCCCACAAAAATAAGCAGTTGCAGCAGGGCATAAAGCGTTGAAACCAGCAAATGAGGTATTTTCTTTTCGTTGGCGAGCAACTGGAACAAATGTTTACGGTGCGGTTCTAAAATATGTTCCTTTAAAATGATGCGATGAACGATGGTCAAAACAGTATCAACGCCATACACTGCCAACAAAACAATGTAACTGAAATCGCGTGTGACAAAAATTAATGAACCGAGCAGAAACAGAATGATAAACGCGATAGTAACCGCGCCCACATCACCGGCAAAGCATTTTGCCCTGGTTCTGAAATTGAAAAAATTAAACACAAACAACGAAAGAATGGAGACGTAAATAATATGTTTATCGACATAATGAACAATAAAAGTATCAATATACAATAAGGCACCAATCACAACGAGACTGTAAATACCCGTAATGCCATTGATTCCATCCATAAAATTAAATGCATTCAGAATGCCCACACAAACTATCAGAGCAACAATAATTATGTACCAGGGCAAAGTAAAAAAATCAGCCTGAAGAAACAACAACAATATCCCTGCAAACTGAATGATTATTCGTAATTTAGGGGAAATTTGCTTCACATCGTCAACGAAACTGATGATGGAAATAAATGTTAAGCCCAGGAAAAACCAGGGATATTCGAACTTACTGATGATAAAAAATAAAAGCACCCCAATGTAGAATATTATTCCGCCACCCCGCAAAGTATGGTACTTGTGCGAACTACGTTCATTGGGTTTATCCACAATGTTGTAATGTATGGCTAAGCGGAAATAAGCAAGTTGAGCAGCAATTAAAATGATCAGTAGTAAAATATACATCATATTTTGAAACTTTTTATCGTTTTTATTAATCCTTCAGCAGCCCGAAACGGCATTTTATCAATTCCCAACGCATTTTTCAGCTTACTATTCGAAACCACATAATTTTCAGTCAGTTTCTTCAATCGTTCTTCGTTGAGGGGCAAATGCAACACAGTACCTGCGTATGAAATAAAACGTATAAAATTTGTATTTATTTTCCAAATGCGTATCGGTTTGTTTAATGTTTTGCAAATTAACTCAATTATCTCATTCGTTGATAGCGTTTCATCGTCACCCACATTGTAAATTCCGCTTTCAATATCCCTTTCGATAAACTGCGAAAGTATAAAATTAAGATTATCGATGCTGGTAAACGAACGGTGATTATTAAAAGCACCCAACGGCCACGGTATTCCCGATTTCACAACTTTAAACAACAAATTCAGGTTGCCCTTGTTGCCCGGACCATGAATCATACAGGGTCGAAGGATATAAGTTTTTTTAGTAAGTAGTGGGTAGTGGGTAGTGGGTCGATTGGAGTTTGTCTGATTTGCCATGATATAATTCTCGGCAGCAATTTTACTTTCGCCGTACGGACCAACCGGTGAGGGATTTACATCCTCCGTCAACATATCGCCAACAACCTGATCAGCAGCCGCTTTCACCGAACTAAAAAAAACAAATTTCGTTGCCACAGAGTTGAGGTACCATTCATATATAATTTTTGTCAAACCGGTATTAATATCAAAATACTCGTGAGCATTTCTCCAGTCTTTGGTAGCATGTGCTTTCCCGGCTAAATGTATAACAACATCCACCGCAGGAATCTCTTTTAATTCTTTCCAGTTAAATGTTTTTATTACACCCTCCTTCGATGGCGAAGCAATATCCAAACCATAAATTGTATGATTCGACTTCAGCGCTTTTACAAGGTTTGAACCCACAAAGCCATGTATGCCGGTGATAAGTATTTTCATTGATATATCGTTTGTTTCAAGCGATTATTCTACCTGATTTCAATAAAAATTATTAATAGTAATTTACTCAAAAAAAACCACACTAAATATATTTTTGATCATATTGAATAATATGATTTTACCATGCAAAATTAAAATATAGTTTTAAATTTACATGGTAAAATCATTTTTTATTGGTTTTTTTTATTAGCGAAACCATAAATTGTATGATTCAATTTCAATGCTTTTGCAAGTTTAAAACCTACAAAGCAGTGAATACCAGGAAACCGTTTAGTTATCAACAAATTGTTAATCAGCTGCGATTTTTAATACTATTCACTCCAAACAACCCTTTTAATATAATCGGTATATGAAATTATTATTCTCACCACTTTATCGCTTACATTAGGCATGCTGTAATCGGCTACTGGTCGAAAATTACGTTCGTCACCAATTTTTTGTTGTTCCAATTGCAGTAAACCCTGCATAACGCGTTCAGGATTTAATCCTACCATCATTACCGAAGCTTCTTCCATAGCTTCGGGACGCTCGTGTGCTTCACGTATATTCAATGCCCTGAAATTAAGAATGGACGATTCTTCGCTTATTGTTCCACTATCGGACAAAACAGCTTTGGCATTCATTTGCAACGAAATATAATCGCTCAAACCCATTGGTTTCATAAGTTTTACATTGTCGTGAAACTGTATGTTATGCTTCTCTATCATTTTACGCGTGCGGGGATGCGTGGAAACAATGACCGGAAAATTATATTTTTCGGCAACAAGATTTAATATTTCAACCAAATGAAAGAAATTTCGCTCCGAAGCTATGTTTTCTTCGCGATGCGCCGAAACTACAAAGTATTCCTGTGGCGTAAGTTCAAGGGTATTTATTATCGTTGAGTTTTTTACTTTTGGCAAATAATTCATCAACACTTCAAACATCGGACTACCGGTTTTAATTACGCGGTCGGGGCGCAATCCTTCCGACAACAAATATTCACGGGCAATATCACTGTAAGTCATATTAATATCCGAGATATGATCCACAATTTTTCGATTACTCTCTTCGGGTACCCGTTGATCGAAACAACGATTTCCGGCTTCCATGTGAAAAATAGGAATGTGTCGTTTTTTTGCAGCAATAGCACATAAACACGAATTAGTATCGCCCAGCACCATAAAAGCATCCGGTTGAACTTCTTCGAGTACCGGGTCAATATTTATTAATATCAACCCCGCGGTTTCAGTTGCATTTTTTCCTGCAGCATTCAAAAAATAATCGGGTTTACGTAAGCCTAAATCTTCAAAGAAAACTTCGTTCAGTTCGTAATCGTAATTTTGACCGGTATGAACCAATATATGTTCGATGGCTTCAGAGGCATCCAATTTTTGCAATACGCACGAAAGGCGTATTATTTCGGGTCGTGTACCAACCACAGTAAGGACTTTTAAACGGTTCATTGTTATTTCTGTTGAGTTGTTGATTCGTTAATTTGTTGATTTAAAACCTTATTTTTTATTTATAAACTTAGTAGAGAAAAATTTTAATTTAGCCCAACCTTTCCCGAT
>JAKLIM010000391.1 GCA_022709605.1 Bacteroidota bacterium
AGCCCAATATCAATATTATGTTGTAATTTTTCTGTCATCTCATTTTTATCACACCTAAAAGCAAAAATACCCTATCACATTTACAAAAAATATTACCCAATTTTATCAAATAAAAATAAATAAAAAAATGAATTATAACGAACAAAAAGTTGCTTCACCGGACTCTAAATCCGCATTGAGCGACAAAAAACTATTTTTAGAAACTTACGGTTGTCAAATGAATGTAGCCGACAGCGAGGTGGTTGCATCAATTATGGAAATGGATGGGTTTGAACTGACCGAAAAAATTACTGAAGCGGATGCGATTTTTGTAAATACTTGTTCGGTACGCGATAATGCCGAACAAAGAGTGGTTCAGCGGCTTAAATACTACCAGTCTTTAAAACGTAAAAATAAAAAACTCATAATTGGTGTGATTGGTTGTATGGCCGAACGTGTAAAGGACGAACTGATTACTGATCATGGTGTCAATATCGTTGTTGGTCCTGATGCTTATCTGGACATTCCAAATCTTATTAATTCGGTGGAAAGTGGTGAAAAAGCAATCAATGTAGAATTATCGAAAACTGAAACCTATAAAGATGTGCTACCTACCCGTATTGGTGTATCGATTTCGGGTTTTGTGTCCATCATGCGGGGCTGCGATAAGTTTTGCACTTATTGTATTGTGCCTTATACCCGTGGTCGCGAGCGTAGTCGTGATTTGGAAAGCATACTGAACGAAATAAACGACCTGAAATCCAAAAATTACAAAGAAGTTACTTTGCTTGGTCAAACGGTTAACTCCTATAAATATACTTCCGAAGAAGGAAAAGTGATTGAATTTCCGGAGTTGCTCAGCATTATTGCCGAAATGGTCCCCGATATGCGTATTCGTTTCACATCGCCACATCCAAAAGATATGACCGACGAAACATTGGAAGTAATTGCAAAACATCCAAATATTTGTCGTTTTATACATTTGCCGGTGCAATCGGGAAGCAATAAGATTCTTCAACTGATGAATCGAAAATACACGCGTGAATGGTATCTTGACCGTGTGGCTGCCATGCGCCGCATCATTCCCGAAATATCTATCGGAACAGATATTTTCTGTGGATTTTCTGACGAAACGGAAGAGGATCATCAGGATTCATTGTCGCTGATGCGCGAAGTACGTTTCGATATGGCGTTTATGTTTAAATATTCCGAGCGTCCCGGAACTGTAGCAGCCAAACGCATGCCTGATAATGTGCCCGAAGAAGTAAAAATTAGGCGGTTAAATGAAATTATTGCCGTTCAAAACGAAATTTCGCTCGAAAGTAATTTGAGTGACATTGGAAAAGTGTACGAAGTTATGGTTGAGGGTTTTTCTAAAAGATCAAAAGAACAGCTTTTTGGACGTACATCGCAAAATAAAGTGGTCATATTTCCGAGACAAGGGCGACATATCGGAGAATTTATTCAGGTAAAAATTTTATCGGCATCTTCTGCTACATTAATTGGTGAAGTTGTTGAATAAATATTGAATTATTATTGATATTGTATGATTAAAAAATTCATAATCAGCAATATAAATATTATTAAAGAAATTTTTCCGTATTAGTTTGTCATGTTCGTTTAAATGATTAATTTTGCATTCAAATTGAAATAAGGTAATAAATAATCTATATTGCTAAATATCAGTTAAATATATAATTCTAATATTTTAAAAATGTATTTATTTATATAATATTTAAAAAATTGAATTTCAAACAAACAACTATATATACTAACTAAAACAAAATTCTATGTGGTTAATTGATTCCTCTATCGGAAGAAAGCTGATTATGAGTATCACAGGGGTATTCCTTGTGCTGTTTTTGCTGTTTCACAGTATTATGAACTTTGTGGTGATCATTTCGCCCGAAGCTTACAATATGATCTGTGAATTTTTAGGAGCAAACTGGTATGCCCTGGTGGCAACAATGATTTTGGCTGGCGGATTTGTAGTACACATTATTTATGCATTGTATCTGACATTACAGAACATGCGTGCTCGTGGAAAAGAACGTTATGCTGTAAGCAAAAAACAAGAAGGTGTTACGTGGGCATCGCAAAACATGTTAGTGCTTGGTGCAATTGTATTGGGTTTTCTTGGATTACACCTTTACCAGTTCTGGAGCAAGATGCAATTTGTTGAATTGACACATTTAGGCGATGTTGAAAAAGCTGCTGATGGCGCTTTTTGGATCGACTATTATTTCAGTCAACCGGTTTATGCAATATTATATATTGTATGGCTAAGTGCATTGTGGATTCACTTAACACATGGTATTTGGAGTGCATTGCACACAGCAGGTTTGAATAATAAAACCTGGTTGCCACGCGTGAAAGCAATTGCGAATGTTGTATCAACAATAATTGTTTTATTGTTCTTATCAGTTCCTGTCTACTATTTATTAGGTTGTGGTTCAGGGTGCTAATTTTGAAAATCATAAAATTGAAAAATTAAATTATGGCAAAGAAAGAAGAATCTACAAAAGTAGAAGGAACAAAAATAGATGCTAAAATTCCTGCCGGACCATTGGCAGAAAAATGGAGCAATTACAAAGCTCACCAGAAATTAGTGAACCCGGCCAACAAACGTCGCCTCGACATTATTGTGGTTGGTACTGGTTTGGCGGGAGCTTCGGCGGCAGCATCGCTTGCAGAACTTGGTTTTAATGTGTTGAACTTCTGTATCCAGGATTCTCCACGTCGTGCTCACTCCATAGCAGCACAAGGTGGGATCAATGCAGCTAAAAACTATCAAAATGATGGTGACTCTGTTTACCGTCTTTTCTATGATACGATCAAAGGAGGCGATTATCGTGCCCGTGAAGCCAATGTGTATCGTTTGGCTGAAGTATCAAACAGTATTATTGATCAATGTGTGGCTCAGGGTGTTCCTTTTGCCCGCGAATACGGCGGTTTATTAGACAACCGTTCGTTTGGTGGAGCTCAGGTTTCACGTACATTCTATGCAAAAGGTCAAACCGGACAACAATTATTATTGGGTGCTTACTCGGCATTGAGTCGTCAGATTGGCAAAGGTGCAGTGAAATTATATTCACGTTACGAAATGTTGGACGTTGTAGTTGTTGAAGGTCGTGCCCGTGGTATTATTGCCCGTAATCTGGTGACCGGAAAAACCGAACGTTTCTTTGCGCATGCAGTAGTTGTAGGATCGGGAGGTTACGGAAATGCTTTCTTCCTTTCGACCAATGCAATGACTTCGAATGCTTCGGCAGCTGTTCAAATGTATAAGAAGGGTGCATATTTTGCAAACCCTGCGTATGCTCAGATTCACCCCACTTGTGTTCCTGTTCATGGTGAATTTCAGTCAAAATTAACTTTGATGTCAGAATCGCTTCGTAACGATGGACGTATTTGGGTTCCAAAGAAAAAAGAAGATGCTGAGGCGATTCGCGCCGGCAAGAAAAAAGCAACCGATCTGAA
>JAKLIM010000392.1 GCA_022709605.1 Bacteroidota bacterium
GAAATCCTTACTTTAAAGGTTAGCACATTTCCGCTTCGTCCGCAAGAGAAATCTTTCCTTTTTTTTCCATTTTTTCTACACTACAGACAGCGTTCAGTGCCAAAATGGGACGATAAAAATTTCGAAAAAATGAAAATGCAGTTTGTGGATAAAGGAATCCCTGTGATTATTGGTGAATTTGGTGCCAGCAGACGTAAGGTTTCTTCTCCTTCCGACCAAACTCTTCACAATGCGTCGGTGGATGCTTATTACAGATACGTCGTTAAATCGACCGTTAGCAAAGGGTTGATTCCTATTTGTTGGGATGTGCCCGGTTGGTTGTTTAATCGCAATACAGGTGCAGTTCTTGATCGGGGCATTGTTAATGCCATTAATCAAGGCTACAATGACGCATCTAAAAAGTAAAACTGATTAAGAAATAGAAATTTTCGAAAATGATCATCGAAAAACGATACTGAATAATTTATATCAAAATAAACACTGAAGATACATAATCTAATATTTAACAAGTAATATATTTTCAATAAAACCCGTTCAAACCAATATGGATAAAAATTCATATTGGTTTTTTTTATGCAATTTCTAAGTATTATAACTATATTTGTACTATTAATATTAAATGAATTGCGATGTCAATAACAGATTTTTCACTGCGACTTTTAGCGGCTATTGCTGCCGGTATTTTGATTGGTATTGAGCGCGAATGGCAAAATAAATCGGCCGGAATACGTACAAACACCTTAGTTTCTGTCGGTTCGGCACTTTATGTAATCCTTTCAATTCAAATGACAGAAACAAATGGTGATGTTACACGCATCATCGGACAAGTGGTAACCGGAATCGGCTTTTTGGGTGCCGGTATTATTTTTAAAGAAGGCATTAATATTCATGGACTTACAACTGCTGCAACTGTTTGGTGTGCTTCTGCCATCGGCTGTACTGCAGCTGCCGGTTATTTCACCGAGACTTTAATCGGGACTTTACTGGTCATTTCTGTTAATTTATTTACATTACCATTTGATAAATTAATTGATAAAATCAAAAAGAAAAGAATTGAAAATCGAGAAATGAAGCAGATTAAATAAATTGTTCAGTATTAGCATTTGACATATAATTTAAGATTAAATCAATACTTATATTAATTATGTTCAAATAGGTTAATAAAAAAATGAAAAGTGTAAGCTTATGAATGCTGAACATTTTGTATCTTTGCAGTCATAAAAAATTAATAAACTGAATTCGGTCTTATTTTGAAATTTATTCAATTTATAATATACAAACTGACTTATTAAACAAAAAAAATATATAAATAATTATTTTATGGAAGAATTAAATGCTATTGTTCAGCAGGTTGTACAAGTCTCACCTATTATGAAGGTTTTTCGTATTGCTCCACTTGGTTGGGAACTACCCGATTTTAAACCGGGTCAGTTTGTTGCTATCGCATTGCCACCTTCTGCACCAAAGTGTGCCGAAGCTACCGAAGAACCCGTTGAACCTGATCAGGATAAGTTAATAAAAAGAGCATATTCAGTTGCTTCTTCAAATTTATCGAAAGATTATGTTGAGTTTTACATCACCCTTGTACATTCGGGAGCGTTAACTCCACGTTTGTTCAATTTGAATATCGGTGATAAAATATGGTTGGGAAATAAATTTGTAGGCATGTTTACCCTCGATCAGATTGCTGAAGATCAGAATATTGTATTAATTGGAACCGGTACAGGTGTGGCACCATATATGAGTATGTTGCGTACCGATGCCTTGCATCGCAAAGGAAATATTCTGGTTATTCATGGTGCTTCTAATTCATGGGATTTGGGATATTCTTCGGAGTTGAATCTACTCCAGGTTTTATCACCAAGATTCAAGTATTTACCAACAATTACTTTCCCTGAACGTGAATTCACACCATGGTCGGGCCGAACACAATTTATTCAGGAAATTTGGGAAGATGGAACCGTTGAAAAACTTTGGGGATTCAAACCAACTGCCGAAAACACACATGTTTTCCTTTGTGGAAATCCACGCATGGTTCAGGGAATGATAGATTGTCTTGAAACAGAAGGATTTGTAGAACACACCCGCAAAGTTGTTGGTCAGGTGCATGCTGAAAAATTTAATTAGAATAAAGAATATTGAAATGGAAAAATGAAAAATGGAAAAATGGAGAAATAGAAAAAACGAGGTAATTGTTAATACAGAGTTAATTTCCCATTTTCTTAATTTTCAAATTTTCTCTATTTCAAATTTTCTCAATTTCTAATTATCGATTATTCAATAAAGAATTAAAAAAGGGAAAGTCACAATGACTTTCCCTTTTTTGTTTGAAATATAATACTCCTTATGATTATCCGCAAAACAACCTACTGTTTTTATCCGCTGGATTAAAGTGAGCAGAAGTGGGTCTCGCGATTTTTAATCGCGGATATTTAAACCGCGATTAAAAATCGCGAGACCCAACTTGAATTCCATTTATTAGGATATTCTGCGGATAATCATAATATTCTAAACTCCCAATGAAGCTCTAACCGCTTCAATTTTCACATTGGCAGCGGCATCGGCGGCATAATAAGCTGCACGGTCTTTCATTTCGCCACGCACTTCGATGTAGAATTTAATTTTGGGCTCAGTACCTGAAGGTCGTACAGAAATTTTTGTTCCATCCTGCGTAAAATACTGCAATACGTCGGAAGTAGCCGGCATATCAAGTGTAATTACTTCGCCTGTAAGCACATTGGTTTGTACCAGCGACATGTAATCTTTAATAACCGATACTTTCGATCCCGCGATTTCTTTGGGTGGATTGGTTCGGAAATCTTTCATCATCTGCACAATTTCTTCAGCTCCCGATTTACCTTTACGCACTACCGAAATTCCTTTTTCTTTTCCAAAACCATATTCCACGTAAATATCCTGAATCAATTCGAACATGGTTTTGCCATTGTCTTTTGCCCAGGCAGCAATTTCGGCCATCAAAGCACACGACGAAACAGCGTCTTTATCACGAACAAATGTTTCGGGCAAAAATCCGTAGCTCTCTTCTCCCCCACCGATGTATTCTTTAATACCTTCATTCTCACGCATTACCGCAGCAATCCATTTGAATCCCGTAAAACAATCGTAACATTCCACATTATTTTGTTCGGCAATATCCTTAATAATTTCGGTGGTAACTATGGTTTTTACAACATATTCTTTGCCATTGAGTTTTCCAAGTTCTTTCCAACGGCGAATGAGATAATAGATAAAAATCAAAGCCGTTTGGTTACCGTTTACAAGTATCCATTCTCCTTTGTCATTTTTTACGGCAATGCCCATGCGATCAGCATCCGGGTCCGATGCCATTACAATATCCGCATCAGTTTCAATGGCTTTTTTCACAGCCATTTCGAGTGCAGCAGGTTCTTCGGGATTGGGCGAAATAACAGTTGGGAAATTTCCACTGATTACATTTT
>JAKLIM010000393.1 GCA_022709605.1 Bacteroidota bacterium
TACGCCGGTGCTCAAACAAGGACGATTTTTAACCGCCTATCTCACTTGTTTTTCGGCTCACCGGACAAGGTCGGTCGGTCGCTTGCAAGCAGATGAGCATTCATTAGGTCTTTATGCGGATAATCATTAAGATTTATTAGTCACCGCCAAATATAGTTTGAGTGAAACTAATACTAATACATTTATTTACAAATAGATATATCTCATTTTTAATAAACGGTTACGATCAAAAAAATCTCTGATAGCTATCGGGACGTTCGGCAGCAAGGATAGATAGTAGAGACATTAGAATTCTAAGGATGTATCTATTAGTTAGTAACATTTGCTTGTCTACTGACGGATGCAAAAAAAGGCACAATTCATATTGATGTGCCTTTTTTTGTTGAAATATGCCACAGAGATCGAGTATCAGTTTACCAGTAATTTTCGCACTTCCCGGTCACCTTTATTTTCAATTTTAACCATATAAATTCCTTGTTTGCAATTTGCCAGGTTGAGTGTGGTATGATTCGTAAAAGTACCTTTTAATTTTTCCCTGCCCATTAGATCAGCCAACGAATAACTAATTAAATCTGATGAATTATCATATTGCAGATGAACTGTTCCATTATTTGCCGGATTTGGATATACTTTAAGCGAGGACGTTTGGGGGTTCAAAGTTGCTGATGTACCAACTATAATCTGCATTTTTCCAAAAATGTCAGAATCGTCATTGGCGGTTGCTGTTACTGTTACCGAACCGGCTTTTTTTGCAGTAACCAAACCTGAAATACTAATAGTGGCAACAGTTGTATCACTTACAGTCCAGGTTACTGTTTTATTGGTAGCATTTGTCGGGGTTAGAGTTCTTACCATTTGCAAAGTACCTCCAACACCCGTAATAGTTGTTAATCCACCTTGACCCGTTACGCTGATAGCGGTAATTTTGGAATATTGCGTGGAAGCTTTTGGAAGGCCGGCTACATCGATAACTACAACCGAACCAGTTGGATTGGGAACATTAGCAGGTACAGAAATCCGAATATATCCAAGGCTATCTTTATAGTTCAACAATGTAGTCGTGTCATTCAACAAGTAAATTTTTCTGATGGTATTTGTACTTGTTAGCGTTGGCACTTTCAACAATCCGTTTGTAGGCCACGTAAAAACATGAGCAAATAGTTTTCCTGATTTTTTTGTGTACAAACCCCAAGTCGGTTCCGATAAAAACGGGCTACGGGTTGCTCCATAAATACTACTGCTATTCGTTTTCATCCAATCGCCCACAGCATTTAATGCCGTAATTGATTGCGTTGGGACAGTGCCATCTCCTTTCGGACCGATATTCAACAAATAGTTTCCATCTCTGGATACATTCTGAACCAATTCCAGAATTAAAGCCTTGGTTGTCTTGTATTTATTATCAGTGGAATTATAACCCCAGGATTCATTCATGGTTTGGCATGTTTCCCAAGGTCGGCTGTTGGGGCTGCCGAGTGTCGATCCCTCGGAACAATCCCAATCACCCAATCCGGCACTTCTAAAAACCCGTTCGTTCATCAAAAGATTTGGGTCAAGTCCTCTCAGGTAGTTCTGCAAATCCACGCCATCGGCTTTTGTCCACCATTTATCAGGGCTTGTTACTCCGTAAGTATAATCCCCGTATTGATAAGTCCAGTCACCATCGAACCATAGCAATGCCGGATGATAGTTGTCTATTAGCTCTTTCAACTGCGCTTTCATATCGGCAATATAATTTGCTTTGGCTGATGCCGAAGTCAGGGTTGAATAGGTGTACCAGCCATTTTTATCGTTACCCGGTGATCTCAACTGAGAAGGATGGTTCCAGTCCAGAATAGAATAATACAAACAAAACTTCACTCCAACAGCATCGCAAGAATCTTTAAGTTCCTTAATAATATCTCTTTTTTTGTCGAAAGCAGTATATTCCCTTAAATCGTACAACTTTGTCGTATCAATGCTTTTAAAACTTTTAACTGCTGTAGGCCACATACAAAACCCCTCGTGATGTTTGGCTGTAATTACCAGGTATCTCATGCCTGCATTTTTTGCCAACCGTGCAATTGTACCGCCATTAAATTTTACCGGGTTGAACTTGGACGAAACCTGGGTTTGATAATCATTTTTCGAATAACCATTATTCATAGCCCATTCGCCCTTAGCCAAATAGGAGTAAGAGCCAAAATGAATAAACATGCCAAAACGGGATTCGTACCACCAGTTCATTTTGGCAGGAATGGTGTATTGCGCCATTGCATTTTGCGACAAAAGCATTGTAAGCAATAATGTTACAACTAAATAAGCATGAGATTTCTTCATGTTTCAAATTTTTTAATAAGTATGAGTAAATAAATGGAGGATAAAGAATTGATTAAACAGATTTCAATTCTTAATTTTTTAGAATAATATTATTACGAAAGTGTATCAATGAGTTCTTCAGGAAGATAGCTTAAAAGCCTGTTTCCAAAGAGTTTTTAATCGGTAAGAATTATTTTTTCACCACCTTAAACGATTTCGACCAATTAGTTCCATACACACACACAACATAGATATTGGGTGGCAGCGCATAACCAACGATCAACGAATTATTTATCGCCGAATTTTCAATCATTTCAACCTGACAACCCAGTAGATCGTATATGGCTATACGATCTATTTCATTGGGATGATCAATTTTAAAATGAAGTGTGGTTGTGAATGGATTTGGATATACTTCTATTCCTTTATCAATCACAACTTTAGTGGCAGTTGTTGCGTCTTTAGCACCCTGCATAATGGCCTTCAGGACAACCCGATCGATGGTTTTTCCGGTTGTGAAGTTGAAAATTCCACCGGTATCCCAGCAATAGGTTATTAACCCGTTTTTTGTTGCAGATTTCTGAAAGTACCTGTAAAAGTATTCGATGGAAGCATTATGAAGCGTTTGATCCGATGGAGCGTTAAGTTTTCGTCGGAAAGCGCCGTATTCGCCAATGATGACCGGTATACCTTTGTCAACAAATTTGGTTTTCATAAGGCCCAATAGTCTATCCATTTCGCTTTCTTCACCCCAGGTGGCATTGCGTGTAATTTCGGTTGTAGAATGAAAATCTTTTCCCCAATAATAAAACATTTTTCCCCAGCTGGCATCTTCGTTTAACCCACAGAAGTTCCAGGGCGTGTAATAATGAACTTCAACCATCAAACGATTCGCGATAATATCAACCGGCATCGTTTTCATATAGGTATTGGTATTTGTAATATCGGTCGACGGTCCCTGAATAACAAGGGTTCGCGAACTGTTGTTTCCACCTGTTGCACGCACTGCATCAATAAAAGTCTGGTGATAGGACATCAAAATTGTCATTCCGGCGGCATCATGTACATTCGGTTCGTTTGATCCGGCAAAAAGCAGATGGTCGCCGTAATCTTTGAAATAATTGGCAATCTGAGTCCAGTATTTTTGTTGGC
>JAKLIM010000394.1 GCA_022709605.1 Bacteroidota bacterium
AGCTTTCTGCTCATAGGCGGAGATCTGTTTTACTATTGAAATAGCTTTCTGCTCATCGGCAGAGATCTGTTTCACTATTGAAATAGCTTTCTGCTCATCGACAGAGATCTGTTTCAGGTTGAAATAGCTTTCTGCTCATAGGCGGAGATCTGTTTTACTATTGAAATAGCTTTCTGCTCATCGACAGAGATCTGTTTCACTATTGAAATAGCTTTCTGCTCATCGGCAGAGATCTGTTTCAGGTTGAAATAGCTTTCTGCTCATCGACAGAGATCTGTTTCACTATTGAAATAGCTTTCTGCTTATTGTGTGCTGTCTATGCCAAAACAAAAAAAGGGACTGTGTGTTAGACAGTCCCCTTTTTAAAGAAATTTGAGCAATATTTATTTTATTAACTTAGTAATATATTTAACACCCGAAATTTCAGATTTCAAAATATAAACTCCATTACTTAACTTAGACATATTGATATCGCTAACGTTTTTCGTTGAAATTACATTACGACCTTGCACATCATATACAACCAAATTATCGATGTTTTGATTGAAATTTAATGTGCTTCCATTTCTGCTATACATCAACGCATTACCATTTAAATTCTCGAATCCGGTTCCAAGATCTTTTAAATATAATTTGATATTATCAAGATAATAGTTACCAGCCGGAGTACTTAGTCCTAAATCGAATACAAAGGTGTTCGCTCCGGCCAAACTTTCGAGCGGATAAGATTTAGCTTCCCATGCATTAGCTGTTCCGGCGTTTTGAATATTGATTACTTTGGTTCCATCAACCCAAGCTTGCATATTTTTATAACCTTGATCAGTGCCTGAAATATTATTCAAATAAATGTCAAAAGTAAGTCTGTCATAATCAGCCAAAACTTTACCAACTGGCAATACAACATTTAGTTTAAGACCTGAATCCCAGTTAGTTGAAAGAATGTGAACTGATTTATTACTTGGATCGGTAGGATTTGCTTCAACTGTAGCAGTTGCATCAGTTGGTGAATAGCGTCTCATGTTTAGTACATCGTTTATCGCATTCGATTCAAAATCACTTACTGTAAATATTGAACCTGAAGCAGGAACCGGTACAAGTTCCACATCATCAATAAGATATTCAGTATTGCTTTTAGTAAGCTTGAGTATCAAATTACCGGCAGGTATTGGATTTAATGTTGCACTGGCAAAAGTAAATTCAATTGTTTTCCAAACACCAATTTCGGCATTTCCCCACAAAGAAGCCCAAGGTAATGTTCCAATAAGTTCCGTTGCACCCATTGTATAATTATTGGGTGAAGAATAAACTTCGAGCGAAGGATAATTGGTATCAGAACCACCAATGATAAGATATTTTACTTTCAATGTTGAATAAACAGTTTGTGCACTGGCAGGAATAGACACATTGCTGAAATGCACGCCTAAATAACCATTGTTCTGAACGTGAAGCACCTTTGTTGATGAATTTCCTGTAGGATAGGCATTCGCAATAACTCCAACAGTACCACCATCCCAAACGGCTGTTGCACCACCTGATGTTCCAACTGCATCAGATTCGAAAGTAATTTTTGTTTGGCCAAAGCTAAACATAGCTAAACCAACAAAAGCCAATAAAAAAGTAATTTTTCTCATAATGATTAATTTTTAATAGAGAGAGATTGATTTAAAAAAGCTTCTTCAAACTCTCTCAGGGTTGATATTTATTTTTAGAAAATTATTTTGTAAATTTTAAAACACTATTTTTTAAAACTAAGAAATAAGCGGGATATATTTTTTAAATTAATAACTGATTTTTCTGGTCATTTTCAAACCATCAATTGTTTCAGCTGATAATACATAAAATCCATGTTTTATGTTCGGAATATTCAATTCAAATGAATTACTTTCGGGATTCGAAGAAGTAATCATTCTA
Organism: Bacteroidota bacterium; assembly: GCA_022709605.1. Lineage (GTDB taxonomy): Bacteria > Bacteroidota > Bacteroidia > Bacteroidales > Paludibacteraceae > Paludibacter. Next base: position 1,912 of record JAKLIM010000394.1, read on the forward strand.
CCCTGCATATCATGTATTCTACAACTATTAATATGTGATTCACTTTCAACCTGTATGCTATTGTCAGTAATTTTCAATTTCAACTCATTTCCGCTTGAAATTTCATCCACTGCCGAACTTGCACTTGCAGTTTCCAATTCATTTAAAATACTGGTATAAGCCGGTTTAGCAACGTACGATGTATTGAAAAGCAATGAATAATCGGAAGCCGGACCATTTCCGGTGGAGGCTGTAAAACCGGGTATCCATGAATATTTATCGGTAAAACCCCAGGTTACAAAAGTTTTTGAATTCGGATTATTCAGGCACAAACGTATCATTTTCGAATAATCAGTGGCCTGAGCTGCTAACATTTTAGTAGCATCGGCCGTATAATCTGTTTTAGCTTTCCGAATATCTAATTCGGTAATTACGGCTTCGAGACCTGCTGCAGCATACCGTTTTAAGTTTTGATCAAGTTTTGTAAAATCAATTTTCGATACTGTAAAATGACATTGCAACCCTACACCGTTAATCGGAATGCCTCGATTTTTCATGCCCACCACAAAATTATACATGGCATTTGATTTTGTACCGCCATACATTTCGGAGCCATATTCGTTCAGATAAAGTTTTGCTTCCGGGTCGGCTTTATGCGCCCAAACAAAAGCAGAATCGATAAAGTCGTTCCCAATAACCTGCTGCCAGATACTGTTTCGCAATACTCCACCCGAATCGCTAAATGGCTCATTTACAACATCCCATTGCTGTACTTTTCCTTTGTATCGGGTTACTATGGTGGTGATGTGGTTTTTAAGAATTGCCAATAATGTTGCTCTTGTATAAGTGCCGTTGTTTGTTCCGTTTGTAAGTCCGGCAGTTAACCACGATGGCAACTGACTATGCCAACACAAAGTATGGCCTCGAACCTGTTTGCCATTTCTTTGAGCAAAATTTACTAAAATATCAGGCTTCGAAAAATTAAAAACGCCTTTTTGCGGCTCCATTGCATCGTATTTCATCTCATTTTCGGCAACCAGAATATTAAAATTGTCTTTTACCGCTTTATCGTACAAACTATTTTTATCGTACTCTGAATAAAACTGACCGCCAACTGCTGTTCCAATTTTTAAACCGGAACATTTATCGGCATAAAATGATAATGATTGTACTGTTTGTGCATTTGTAACTATGTAAAAGCACATGAAGATAGCAATAGTAAAAATTTTTCTCAATGACATTAATTTAAAGTAGTTTATCTATTATATAATAAAAATTGGTACGCTATTAAATTTAATATCCAATTAAATTTTACTTATATCAACGGTACAAATATAATTAGTTTCAGCTACTAATGTCAATTTCCACGTTACATGTTGTTTTTATTTGGTTACATCATTTCAGTAACGATAATCATTAGATGTCATTTATATTTGAAAAAAGATATTTCATTCTAATTTTAGATACATTCAATCTTACGAATCAATTAGCTATAAATTTCAAAATAGTTTATTAATCATAAAAAAAAATGGTTT
>JAKLIM010000395.1 GCA_022709605.1 Bacteroidota bacterium
AAAGCGTATGATTTTATGATAACTGACAGTTATTCAAAAACTTATCGCAATAACGGATTTTTGCGCGAAGATTATTATTGTTATAACAAACCGGTTTTTGCACCGGCCGATGGTTATGTGGAAACCATTACAAATAACACTGATGACAATGAAATTGGAAAGGTAAACACATCAAACAATTGGGGAAACAGTATCGTTATCCGTCATTTAAACGGACTTTACACACAAATTTCTCATTTGCGAAAAGACACGTTTAAAGTGAAACCGGGTGATTTTGTAAAGCGGGGTGAAATTCTGGCCAACTGCGGAAATTCAGGTCGTTCGCCCGAACCGCACGTCCATTTTCAGGTTCAAACGGTTCCGAATGTGGGTGCAAAAACACTCGATTATCCTTTTGCATATTATTTCGAACATGCCGGTGACAAAGATCAATTAATGCAATTTAAAAAACCGGCGCAGGGAGAAAAAATCAGCAACGTGACAATGAACAATTTTTTGTACAATGCATTTAATATTTTGCCCGACAATGCAATCGTTATGGAATACGTGGACGGTAAAGGTATTAAAACGACTGAAAAATGGGATACGTATACCGATGCTTACAATCAAAAATACATACATTGCCCGCAAACAAATTCAACTGCATATTATATCAACGATGGGTTTATGTTCTATTTTACAGCATTTTATGGAAGTAAAACCTCATTGTTGTATTACTTCTATCTGTCGGCATATAAAATATTTCTAGGCAACAACGATTTTATTGAAATTACGGATTCCATTCCGCTTAATATGCTCAATAAGGGTAAATTAGCATCCTATTTGCACGATTTTATTGCTCCGTTTCATCAATTTATTAAAATAAATTTTACGTCAAAAGTAATCTCTTCGGACATTGCTTTAGGTACCGGAGTTACAAAGTTAGCTTCAACTGTTAAAATTACAGGTTTAGGCAAAAAGAACATAGCAAGTGAAAGCACTTTAATAATAACCGAAAAAGGGATTTCGGAATTCACATATCAAACAGAGGACATAAAAATTGAAGCTGTATGTATAAATTAATGATTTTATTTCTGCTTTTTTCAACGGCTGTTTATTCGCAACAAACAATTGATTATAAAAGCATTGACAGTATTACCTGGGATTATTTTCAAAAATATAAGTGGGACGAACTCATAAAAACAGGAAAAGAAGCGATTAAAAATGAGGTCGATTTCAAATACCTGCGTCAGCGCATGGGTTATGCCTATTTTGCTAAAGAAGATTATTATAATGCGATAAAACAGTACGAAAAATCGCTGGAATTTGATTCAGCTGACGAACTTTCGCACATGTATCTTTATTATGCAGGATTAAATACAGGGAATGAAAGTATGGCCCGCTATCATGCCGGAAAATTATCAAAAGAAAAAAGGAACGAGTTGAAAATCAAAATATTCCGACCAATCGATGCGGTTGATTTTGAATACAATAAAAAGTTTAACAACAATGATCTTCGCTCCGATCCCGATTATTTACGGCTGGGTTTGAATACACAACTCGGTTACAGACTAAATTTATATCAATCGGTTTCGCGTTACAATCAGATAACCGAATTGACAACGGCCATCGAACAGGATGAATATTTTGGATTGCTCAGTTGGAATATTTTAAGTAAAACAAATCTGAGTATCGGGTATCATTACGTAAACACCAAAGTTAATACCGAAACTGACAGTCTGAAATATCCCGGAAATATCTGGATAGGGAATATCAATCAAAGTTTTAGCAGGCTGAATGTAGCACTATTCGGTTCGGTATTTACGAATGAATTTGGTACCACAACTCAACTTGGTACACAGATTGGAGTCGCTTTACCAGGAAAACTGAAACCATACTTAACCAGTTCGGTGTATAATATCAACGAAATTGATGCCAATCGGATCGTTTTTTCGCAGAAAGCAGGTCTGTTTGTTTTTAAGAAACTTTGGGCTGAAGCGAGTGTTACGTTGGGTAATTTGAATAATTATGTTGACCTGAACGGACTTTACTTTTATAATTCGTTGGATCAGACCACTTTCCGAAGTGGATTTTCATTGTTTTGGTATCTGAATCCGCATATAACTGTTTATTCTAATTATACATACAATAAAAAACTTATTATCGAAACATTAAACAATTACAATCAACACTCAATTACAGGAGGAATCGTATGGAAAATATAAAACGAGCATTATTAGTCATAATATTAGTCTCAACCTTTGGAGTTTCCTTTTCGCAACAATCGACCAGACAAAGTGCATTTTCGAAAAGCTACGAATTTGAAAAGGCGACCAATTACGCCTCTTCGATAAAAGAACTTGATAAAATTTACAATGCAAACGATTATTTTATCAATCTACGGTTGGGATGGCTCTATTATCTGACCAAAAATTACAAAGAATCCATACGGTTTTACGAAAAATCAATTTCGTTGAAACCTTACGCCATCGAAGCAAAATTTGGATTAATTAAGCCACTCAGCGCCACCGAAAATTGGGAAAAAGTGAAAAGCCAATATTTGCAGATTCTGAAAATTGATCCACAAAACACAGTTGCCAATTACTGGCTCGGCGTGATTTATTACAACAGGAAAGACTTTGCGAGTGCATTAAAACTTTTCGAGAAAGTAGTAAACCTCTACCCGCTCGATTACGATTCGGTGATTATGCTCGCCTGGACGAAACTTACACTGGGTAAATCGGCCGAAGCCAAAGTACTTTTCAATCACGCACTTACCTTACGCCCGAACGACAAATCATCGCTGGATGGATTGAAGCAAATAAAATAAATTTAGGATTAGGATAGTTCATGGTTGGTTTAAGGATAATAAGGGACAAGCAACCCCCACATAACTATCGGGTTGTCGCTTTCTTATAAGTTTAATAAAAAAACGAGGTTAAATCTTTTTAAGCGACAAGGATTCCAAAGTTTCGGAATCCTTGTCGCATTTTTTAAAAAGGTTTAATAAATAAATTATCTCAGTTAAATTCCATACACAATAAAATTACTACATAAAAAGGTTTTTTTTAAAAGTATTGCATATTAAAATATTTATTTATATTTGCAGCAACCCTATTTCAAAAATTATATTTATGAAAACTATCTGTTTTTCCTGTTTTTCATATTCGCTGAATTTGGCTAAAATCTGTGCTATAATGCCATGTGCAATAGATTTTAGTAGTTTTACCAACCATTGTTTTAATTTTAATAATAAATTATTTACTTCCAAAAGTGTTATAGTATTACGGTCAACATTTGTTGATTTCTGCGAAATGGTCTCACTTTACTTTTTCAATAAACTACATTTTAAGTTAAGCTCTGTCGCATGTTGCGAAACCTCTTTACATCACTTGCAAAGCACTGTCGCATGTTGCGATACCCCTTT
>JAKLIM010000396.1 GCA_022709605.1 Bacteroidota bacterium
TGAAAGTGGCCAATGCAGCAGTAGCAACCAGATGCGATAATTCAGAAGTTTTTGTCGAATTAAATTTGTCGGCATCAAACGGTGCATCCATCGAAAAGATTTTCAACAAATCTTCGTTCAGTAATTCAAAATCACTGTTGTTTTTTGCATTTTCAACTACATTATCGGCCACATCGTAAATCATATTGGTAATATCAACTCCGATACGTTCGCCCATAAGTGCATGGCGACGTTTACTGTAGACCACTTCGCGTTGCGAATTCATAACATCATCGTATTCGAGCAATCGTTTACGAATACCGAAGTTGTTTTCTTCCACTTTCTTTTGGGCACGTTCAATCGATTTTGAAATCATCGAATGTTCAATCATTTCGCCTTCTTTAAATCCAAGACGATCCATTACACCCGAAATACGTTCAGAGCCAAACAAACGCATCAAATCATCTTCGAGCGATACATAAAATATTGACGATCCCGGATCACCCTGACGACCGGCACGACCACGCAACTGGCGGTCAACACGGCGACTTTCGTGACGTTCGGTACCAATAATTGCCAAACCACCGGCTGTTTTCACTTCAGGACTCAGTTTAATGTCGGTACCACGACCAGCCATATTGGTTGCTATAGTAACAGTACCTGTGCGTCCGGCTTCAGCCACAATATCAGCTTCACGTTGATGTAACTTCGCATTCAGTACGTTGTGTTTAATTTTTCGCTGTGTAAGCATGCGGCTTACCAGTTCAGAAATTTCTACAGATGTTGTTCCTACAAGAACCGGACGGCCTTTTTCAACCAGATTTACAATTTCATCGATAACAGCAGTATATTTCTCACGTTTTGTTTTGTAAACGCGGTCTTCCATATCATTTCTGGTAATGGGTCGGTTGGTTGGAATTACTACCACATCCAATTTGTAAATATCCCAAAGTTCACCTGCTTCAGTTTCGGCTGTACCGGTCATACCCGAAAGTTTGTGATACATACGGAAATAATTCTGCAAGGTAATGGTTGCAAAAGTCTGAGTAGCAGCTTCTACTGTTACACGTTCTTTGGCTTCAATGGCCTGATGCAATCCGTCGGAATAGCGGCGACCTTCCATGATACGGCCGGTTTGCTCATCCACAATTTTTACTTTATTATCCACAACCACATATTCAACATCATTTTCAAACAATGTGTATGCTTTTAGCAATTGATTAATCGTGTGAACACGTTCCGATTTAATAGCGTAATTCTGATTAATTTCGTCCTTTCGGTTCTGTTTTTCTTCAATTGTTAATGATTTATCTTTTTCCAATTCAGCAATTTCGCTGCCTACATCGGGCAATACAAAGAAAAGTGCATCTTCGCTGTTGTCGGTAATAACATCAATACCTTTATCGGTAAGTTCAATTGATTTATTTTTTTCGTCAATAACAAAATAAAGCGGATCGGTTGCAATGTGCATGTTCCGGTTATTTTCCTGCATATAAAACTCTTCGGTTTTAAGCAGTTGGGCTTTCATTCCCGATTCACTCAGAAACTTAATCAACGGTTTGTTATTCGGCATTCCTTTGTACGAACGGAATAAAGCAAGCGCACCTTCTTCCTGCACCTTTTTATCATCCGATTTCAAAAGCGTTCTTGCATCAGCTAAATATTTGGTAGCTAAAGTTTTCTGAATGTTTACCAAACGTTCAACTTTCGGACGCAAATCTTCGAAAAGCTGGTCATCACCTTTTGGAACTGGCCCCGAAATAATCAAAGGGGTACGGGCATCATCAATTAACACCGAGTCAACCTCATCCACAATGGCATAATTATGTTTTCGCTGAACCAAATCGGTGGGATTAGTAGCCATATTATCGCGCAAATAATCGAAACCGAACTCATTATTAGTCCCAAAAGTAATATCCGCTTCGTAAGCTTTCCGGCGTTCATCCGAATTAGGGCGATGTTTATCGATGCAATCAACGCTCAAACCATGGAACATATACAAAGGTCCCATCCATTCAGAGTCACGTTTCGATAAATAATCATTGACAGTAACTAAGTGTACGCCATTGTGTGTAAGGGCATTAAGAAAAACGGGTAAAGTGGCAACCAATGTTTTTCCTTCACCGGTAGCCATTTCCGATATTTTTCCTTTGTGCAAAACCACACCACCAAAAAGTTGTACATCGTAATGAACCATTTCCCATTTAATGAGATTTCCACCGGCAGTCCATTCGTTTTTATAGTAAGCTTTATCGTCTTTAATGGTTACAAAATCATATTTGGTAGCCAATTCACGATCAAAATCGTTGGCTGTAACTATTACTTCACTGTTTTCGTTAAGTCTGCGGGCAGTATCTTTCATAATGGCAAACGCCACCGGAAGAATCTCTTCAAGAACTTTTTCGTATTTTTCGGTTACTTCTTTTTCAAGTTTATCAACTTCATTGTAAATCTTTTCACGAAGGTCAATTTCAGTACTTTCAATTGATTCTTTCAGCTCCGCGATCCTGTTTTTCTCGGCAGACACGTAATCCTGAATTTTCATTTTCAAACTTTCTGTGCGATTTCTCAGTTCGTCGTTCGAAAGATTTTTAATTTCTTCATACGCCTTTTTAATTAATTCAACATAAGGCTCAATTTCTTTCAGGTCGCGTTGTGCTTTATTACCAAAGAACTTTTTTAAAATGTCGTTAAATCCCATAATATATTAATTGATTTTATTTTTTTACTTAAAATTTATTTAGTCTGTCAGTTTGTCAGATGTTTTATATGTACCGTTATTATTGATAATTTATGTCAGAAATGACTGACAAAGATAGTATTTTTTAGTCGTATAATTCAAAACTATGCTAATTTAAAGAAGCAGTTATATATTTACAAATTGCATTCCTTTAAAAATAGATTTAAATTTAAAATAAAGTAATTACACATCATAAAAAACGCTCCGGAAATTAACCGAAGCGTTTTAACTTTATTTCTTTTGATTTTTTTTATCTTTTTTCACTTGTCGTGCTTCTCTTCGTTTGGCTCTTGCAAGTTTGAGATTCTTTTCTTTTTCGTTGATAATAATTTTGAGGTATTCAATATAGGGTTCAATGTATCTTTTTCGTTTAGTATCCAGTAAATCACCCATTGTAACCATAATTCCTGTTTCGTAAACCGAACCAAAATCATGATCAATAATACTTCCAAACATTCGCATTGTTTCGGTTAATCCAATATAGGCATTAAACATGGGAGGAATAGTTTCACCGACGTTCCGAACGGCTTTTTGTAGTGATTTGTAATCGTGTGAGGAGTTATTTCCTTCAAAAATTTCTTTGGCGAGCTTAGTACTTTCCGGACTTACTTTAACTTCCTTTTTTGGTTTAATAAGTTTATCCTGATCCGGAAAATACCTGAACATATATTCGTAAATCAGTT
>JAKLIM010000397.1 GCA_022709605.1 Bacteroidota bacterium
GGACAAACAGAAACCTATTTCTTCTCTGCTCAGGTTCCTCCAGGTGCAACCGCAGGTATGATTGGCTGGAATAGTTTTGCTGCCACAGCGAGTCAGAATGCCATACAAACCTTAGGTGCCGAATCCAAAAGAGTTTGTGTAACCGTTGATAATTCAGGATGTGGATGTATCGGTAATTTTGTTTGGATGGATAATAACGGCAACGGTTTGCAGGATAGTGGTGAACCGGGTATAAATGGCTGTACCATAACGCTTTTTGATGCTTCAAACAATCAAATAGGATTACCACATATTTCCACTTTCAACATGGCCAGTCAACCGGGATATTATCAATTCTGCGGTTTAACAGCAGGTTCATACTATCTGGTGGTTACACCTCCTGCAGGTTTAATGCTGACTGTTCAAAATAATTCTAACAATGCCTTGAATAGCGATATTAATCCGGTTACTTTCAAAAGTGCTATTTTTCAGTTCAATTGTCAGGATAACAACGATTTGGATATAGGACTTGTAAAAGATGATGGATGTGATTGCGCTCAGAGTCATTGGGGAAATATTTCCATTTCGAATAATCCGATTGTGATTGATAATCCACATGATTACAGCGGAATGGCTGTTAATAAAATGAATAAAATGGCCGGATCGGATGTTGAAAGTGCGAAAAAATCAAATAATGTTGGTAATATTGGTATCGGTCAGCCTGTTGGTGGTAATACCATTAAACTAACTTGTGGTCAAAAAGAACCTATCACACTCGACTGTAACAAAACCTACAGTTTCAGTGCCAACTACATTTGCAGTAAACCACAATGTGGAAAAACACAAATTGTAGTGACACCTCCATCGGGTCCAAGTACAACGTTCACAAACACTGCAACTTTCACTACAAGTACAAGCGGTATTTACACTGTAAATATTTATGGAATTTGTGGTAATAAAGTATGCGATAGTTGCGAATTTAAGTTTAAGGTAGTTTGCCCAATATGTCCTTGCGAATATAATTTGAGTGTAAAACCCGGTCATAGTACACAAACAGTTGTAAACACCAATCCTAAATACACTATGCTCGGTCAATCCTTTGGAATTACTGCTCCGGCTGGCGCATTATTCACACAAGTAAGAGCCGAAGTGGTAAGTTTCGATTTATCAAGTGGTTTTGAAAATGAATGTATTAGTTGCAAGAATTTGCCATACACCTGGGGAAGTATTTATAATGCATCAAATATAAATACCAATGCAGCAGTGGCCGATAGCATAACCATGGGAACAAATCCGCCGGTCGTACAATTTACCCCAACACTTAGCAACACGCATCAAAATCCGCGCGAAACTATATGGGAAAATTACAGTGGATTTACTTTGCCCGGAACAATGAACATGCGTTTTATTTTGCCACATCCTTCCATCATTGGATGTTGTACTCTGTACGTTAAAATATGCGTTAAGTTCACTTTCAGGGATTTAAATTGCAAAGAATGTGAAGTAATTACCTGTTTTAATATTGCTATTCCACCTCAAAAGCAAGTTGTTACTGACAATCCGACTGACAAAGTTAAAACCCGAACGGCTACCATGAAAACTCAGGAAACTGAAGGTTGTTCAACATGTGGGAATAACTCGCCAAACACCGGAAGTATTGAAAACGGATCAGTATCTGAAGGTCAGACTGCATCATCTCGTACCAATCAGGGAAATGAAACTTTGATAGATGAGGAATTGCTAAAAAATACCGAAGTCAAAATCAATGAACTCAAACAGTTGAAAGAAAATGGTGTAAAAAGAGGTGATGTAGAACTATTACCCGAATTGGAAAAGCAATTAACAACCCTCAAAAAAAAGACAAATACTAAGAAATAATTCTGCAAATTTTATTGTCTCAAAATAAAACTTTTCCAAAGTATCAATACTTTGGAAAAGTTTTTAATACTGCTATTTTATTGATTATAAATTTATTAGAATAAATATTTTCAATTTAATAAAATGCTTTCTTATTGAATTATTAAAGATAAAATTTGTCTCATATCATTATTTTCTTGTCTTTGCTCTTTGTTCTTTGTTCTTTGTTCTAAATTCATATCTATGTTCAAATGAGAAAATATACATATTTAAAATTTTTTACCCTACTTATCCTACTATTTCTTTTTGTAAAAATACCAGATGCTTTTGCACAAAAAGATAGCCTGAAGCTAAAAGTTTCAGGTACCATAGGCATAAGTTACGAAGGTTACAGATTATCTACCAACCCCGAAACGCCCGCGTTTTACACAGCTCGCAAGCCGAATGATTTGGTTCGGTTTCTGTTTCAGCCGACCATCAGCATGGGTGAATTTAAACTGCCATTTAATTTCAGCTTTAGTCCCATGCGCAATAATTTTGGGACACCGCCTTTTGGTTTTGGCAATATTCCGGGTTTTCCGAAACAGACATTTAAACAATGGATAACCAATCCGATGAATAATCTGGGCTTGAATCCAAGTTATAAATGGATAGAAATACCGCTTGGTACACAATACATTAAGTACAGCGAATTGAGTACCGGCGACGTGGGTGCGTTTGGTTACGGACTAAATCTTACACCCGGGAAATTCCGATTCCGGTTCTTCAACGGTATAAATCAGCAAGCGTATCAACCCTTTGTGGACGTTCCTTCGAACACTACGTTTGTTGGTGCTTATAAACGCACGCTGACCATGGCCCAAATCGGTTTGGAAAAAGCAGGAAAATATTTCACCGGATTTAATATTGTACGTGGTGTGGATGATACTACCAGCATCGTTAGTCCGTTGGTCGGCAATCCGGCAACTCCAAAGCCGCAGGAAAATTTCATTGTTAGCTTTGTAACCAATTTCAAATCGGCCAAAGGCTGGTATGGACAAACCGAAATTGGAACCACCATTGCTACCCGAAATTTAATGATTAATGCGATAAATCCATTACTTAAAAACTTTAATCCGTTTATAACCACCAACCTGAGTAGCTTCAGAGATCATGCTATGACGGCTGCATTCGGAAAAAAAGGCAAGAACTTTGACCTTGGATTGAGTACCAAATGGTTGGGAGCAGGCTATTATTCCATGGGTTATCCTTTTGTGCAGAACGATCGGTTGGATTATACGGTAAATACCCGTTTCAATGCCTGGAAGAACAAAATCAATGTGGTAGCCAGTATTGGGCAACGGATTGGAAATCTGAGCGATACTGCTAATCATACGTCGCAATTAATTGCTAATGCAAATATTTTTGCTCAGTTTAACGAGCATTTTAGCATGAATGCCAATTACAACAACTTCGCCAACCAGGTCCCGAAGATGCCGCGGTTCAACACCGCCAATCCCGAAGTCGCGGCCTACCTTTCCGGGATCGCCGCCCGTTGGACGGCGGAACTGGGGATCGACGGC
>JAKLIM010000398.1 GCA_022709605.1 Bacteroidota bacterium
TGATAATAATTGCTGTAACATACAGTGCAGCAAGGCCTACTAAACCAAACACATTCCATTTGGCAACCAAATAATGTAAGCCACCCAACAAAAAAGCAATTATCATCAATCCAAATACACTTGCAATGGCTTTGCCTCCCTGTGATGCAGCTTTTGCCTGCGAAAACGGAAACAGAGGTTGTTGCAAATAAAAAATTATCAGGGTACACATATAAATTACCAGAGAGGCAATAATCACGTCGGGGATCACTTTTACACCCCAAAACGCAACGACACCAATGCTCAACAACACGTAAAAAGGAACAAAAAAGCGAACAAAAACGGACTTTATAAAACCTTTAAAATAATCAGCGGGAGAATTGATGGGAAGTATCTTGAACATCCAGTCAATCTGACGGTTATTTCCCATAAGGATTGATGTTGAAAGCGTAAAACTAACCAGTAAAAATGAATATAGCAAAATGAGATAACGACTTGATGAAGCTATTTCTGTTAGATTCTGGTCTTTTTTGAAAAATTGCATGGCAACCATAATCAAAACATAAGCCAACGAAGGAAAAAAACTTTGTTTGAATAACCGTTCATATCCGCTCATTCGCCAAACCAATTGAAAGGCTGCTTTTTCTTCTTTTTGCTTCACAAATATTCCTGAAACGATTTTGAAATACAAACCGGTCTTTCCGGATGATGTTTTTACTTTTGTAGCTCGGTCGCCCTGTTCAAGATTTAACAGTTTTCGGTTAAATACGGGCGTGAGGTATTTAGTTGTAACAAAAGCAGTTGCAAAAGGTAAAATGAGTGCTTCAGCAATAAATATCAAATGATTCAAATCGTACACACCCTTTGTAAAGGCTTCGATCATTCCCGAAAAAATAGCAGGAGGAATCAGAAATGTGTACCAATCAATTGATATTGACATGTTCATTAGCTGCGACTTACCTATAAAATTGACTCCAATCTGGTAACCGCCCATAAATATAACGGCAATCACAATTTGAAAATACATCATCAGGTTTTTTAATTGTTCGCCGGAGGCAATGTGCATAATACCCAAATAAAGTATATTGGCCAGAAAAAGCGTGAATAAGACATTGAGAAAAATGCTGAAAATAAAAAATACAGCCGAAAGGATTCCGAACTTCACCACTGCAATTAGCATTGAAACAATAGAAATATTGAATGCAATTAAACCAAGGTATAAAAATACGTGCGCGTTACGGGCCAGACTTATTGTATTACCGTTGATGGGAAGTGGCTGAATAATAGTATTTTCGGAAGTATCAAACAAGATGGTTGTAAAATCGGATATGATAAGCATGGCCATCATTACCATCAAAACAATATGTGCTAAATAAAAAAAAGTAAATTCGGATTTAAGCAATAGCAGCATCATACCAAACATTAATCCAATAAAAATCTGGCTTATCGATTGCTTTAAAATGGCATTTTCGACACTCGCTTTTTTATTGCTGTTCAACCCTTGCGAACGGCGGTCGTCAATGGTAAGTTTAAGTTTTAGAATACTAATGAACTGCTCAAAATCGGCTCCCGATTTAGTAATGAACCAACGAAATGGCAAAAACAAAGAAATTAGAAATCGTATCATAGCGTCTATTTTTCAAAAGCATTGATAAAAGCTTCGGCTTTCTCGCCGTGGTTGGTATTGCCTGTAAGACGCGTGAAAAGTTTTTCGAGATTTTCATCGTTTGCCAATTTACTCAATTCCTCAAAAGCACCATCGGCAATCACTTTTCCCTGATCGATGAGAATGATGCGGTCGGAAATTTTTTCCACTACATCCATTAAATGCGAACTGTAAAAAATTGTTTTTCCTTCGTGTGCCAAATGAATCAACATTTCTTTCACCATTATTACCGAGTTGGCATCTAATCCGGAAAGTGGCTCGTCCATAAATATCAATTCAGGATTGTGAAGCAGTGCGGAGCATATCATTACTTTTTGGCGCATTCCTTTTGAGAAAGTAGCAATGCGTTGATTCAGATTGCTTTTCATTTCGAAAATATCCATCAATGCTTCGGCTTTTGATCGGATTACATCGTCCTCAATACCACGCATTTGACCAACAAATTGCATAAATTCCAATGGCGTGAGCGATTCGTACAAAGCTGCATTTTCGGGTATATAGCCGATTCTCTTTTTAATATCGATTTGATTGGTACGCAAATCTTTGCCAAATACTTTTACTTCGCCTTCGAAATCGTCAATGAGTCCGCAAAGTATTTTAACGGTAGTTGATTTTCCGGCACCGTTTGGTCCGATATAACCGATTATTTGACCCGGCTGTATGTTAAGTTGAATGCCATGAAGGACTTGTTTTTTTCCGTAATATTTTACTAAATTATTTATTTCAACAATAGATTCTGTGTTCATAATTAAATGGTTGTGTTGTTTTTTAATTGATGAATTATTATTAAAAAATGATTATATTAAACTGTTTTGAATTAAAATATTTCATTGATTTGTTTTGTTTTTAAAAACAGCCGTTCACATTACTGCAATCGGCTGTCATTAAATATGTTAGAAAATAAAGAGGCTGTCAACTTCTGAGACAGCCTCAATAATTAAATGTTATTGTAAATTAAAAACCTGTATATTTTTAGTACCAATCAAAGTTTTCGAAATCTTTATTGAGCACTTACGTGGCTGTAATAGAAACTATTTGCAAGTTGAGCTACTCCATTGTAGGAACTCTTTATTGCAATAACTGTTAATGTATCACCAACTTTAAGGCCTTTGGTCGCTATTAAGCCTTTTCTATCATTACCAGTTGCACCATATCCGGGATAACAACCATACACGTAAATTTCACTATTGCCGTCCTTCAGATAAAGATTACCGTAATCAGCATTAGCTATTGATGTAATCGTACCAGTCACCTTATAGTAAGTAGTGGTGGCGTCAGGTTTAGTCAGTACATCTGCAATGGTAGTCGTAGTTACTAATATAGAGCTTTCCAGAACAGCGCCATTTACCTGTGGAGTTCCATTATAAGCGGCACGTGTTCCAACGATCGTGATAATGTCACCTACTTTTACACCCTTAGTAGCAAAATCCGTAACTTTATAAACATATGTTTCACCTGAGAAATCTTTTATGTATAATTTGCCGGATGTTGCATCGTCAATTTTGGTAACTACACCTGTCAAACGGTATTGTGTAGTACCAACTGCCGCAGCATTGAATTCTGCAATAGTAGCTTTTATAATTGCTCCTTTTTGGCTAATAGTTGTTTGTGAACTATAGTTTTTAGATCCATCGGTAGTACTGAAGGTGAGCATTGTTCCACGATCTCCACCGGTATTTGCTGCAGCTTTAAATTTCATTACAGTTTTAGTGCCAGTCGATTGAATAGACGAAATAGATAGCCAAGATT
>JAKLIM010000399.1 GCA_022709605.1 Bacteroidota bacterium
TGACATAAGCAGATTTAGTAGAAGCTCCGGTTGGATTTGATTTAACCGAAGAAGTAGTAAAGCTTGAATTATTTACAAGTAAAGCATCATCTAAATTCTTGCTTTCATAATCTTCTATTACAAAAACTGTTGGCACAGCTATTGTCGCAGGTGTTGGATCAGATTCAGCAACCGGGTCTAAACTTGGTGCAACATAAGGATCAACAGTACCGGAAAGTGTCGTAACAGTTATTGTGGACGATGATGGACCAGAATTACCGGAAGAAACACCTCGAACTCTATAGAAATATTCGGTGTCGCCACTCAAACCAGTTACTGATGCACTAAGGACATTCCCTACATTCAGATTATCATAACCCGTTACTTTATTACTAAAAGCAGCATCAGTAGCCACATCCAATCGATAGCTGTCTGCTCCTGAAAGAATTTCCCAATTGGCATTGAAACCAGAAACTGTTATTTGATCTGCAGCAAAAACATTTGGAGCTGTTGTTAAACAAACAGAAAGTCCTGTCTTTTCTTTCAACATTACCTCATCAATGTAATAGTTAATCGTACCAATTCGAAAACCTAATTCCAAAGTAAAAGTGTTAAGACTTGAATATGAAGAAAAGCCCGAAGGAAAAGCTCTCTCTAAAGTTGTCCAAGAAGTTAGAGTATTAGTTCCATTATTAGCAACATCAGACATTGCCCCATTAATACCAACTTTGATATTTTGAAATGTACCTATACCTCCTGGACAGTATGCTCTAAACGAAATAGCCTGATAATCATTCAGAGTTCTATTACAGGGCAATGTAACACTCAGTCTCAAATAATGCCCCCAGTTTTTATTAGAAAAAAGAATAGCTTTGTTTGAGCTGTTTGAAGGATCTACAGCAACTGTAGCTGTGGTTGCCGAAGCTGAATTTTCAGCCTTATAAACTGAATATGAAGCTCCGGTTGTTTTATCATCGAAACAATCAATCATGGTGTAACCTGAAGGTGGTGTACATGACTGTGCTGAGGCTTTTTCAAACACAACAAATGTGAATGAGTAAAGGCAAATCTGGAGAATGAGTAATAGTAATTTTTTCATGATACTAATAAATTTAAAAAGGTTATGACAAAAAATAAGAAATATATTAAGTACAATAACGCGATTAAAACAGGTTGAATAACAGGCGTAGTTTTAGTCAATTGCGTATTTTACGAATTGTAATAAGCTTTTAATAAGAAATATTGTATTTATCCGAATATTGTGAAAGACTAGTTTTAACAGATAAACTATCTACCAAAACTGTAAGAAAAAACAGAAAAAATGGTGTGATTAAAAACGTGATTTCTTTCATAAGCTGTAACGATTGATTTGTACAGTGTAAAAGTAGCGAATACACTGTAATAAATCATTCTTAACGGTTACAATAAATGCTTCAATAGTTACATCGAGTTGTTTGTAAGTTACTTTTATTTTTCTTAACGTTACATTTAAATAAAAGTTAAGTTAATATGCAAAACGAAACAGTTTAATTTATATTTCGATGTTCCAACGCATATTCTTTAGGCGACATGCCATGAAATTCTCGAAATACGGTTGAAAAATGCGATAGATTATTGAATCCTAACGCATAAGCCACTTCCGATACGGTTAATTTCTGGTTGCAAAGTAAATCTGCTGCTTGTTTCAGGCGAATGGATTTGATGAAATCGCGCGCCGACATATTGGTCAGTTCTTTCAACTTGCGATGCATGTGAACACGACTCATCCCTACTCCTACTGCCAACATTTCGACGTTCAATTCCGAATCGTCAATATTCTCGTTGATAATTTTCATTATTTTTTCGAAAAGAACCT
This sequence comes from Bacteroidota bacterium, assembly GCA_022709605.1. GTDB lineage: Bacteria > Bacteroidota > Bacteroidia > Bacteroidales > Paludibacteraceae > Paludibacter. Next base: position 1,835 of record JAKLIM010000399.1, read on the forward strand.
GATCGTTGGTTTTAAGCACTATTGGTTTTACAAGGGCCTTATTTTCATCACTTTCGGCCGGTTTATATTCTAATCTTTCGCGATTTTCGATAATATTGGCCACCCGTTTTTTTAATAAATCGACATTAAACGGCTTGGCAACATAAGCATCAGCTCCTATATCGAATCCTTCGGCTTTATCCTCGTCGCTCGATTTGGCCGTGAGCAGAATAATTGGAATGTGATTGATATTGCTGTTCGCTTTCAACTTTTTACAAAGCGTTATACCGTCCATTTCGGGCATCATCACATCACAAATAACCAAATCGGGTTTTTCTTTGAGTATATAATCAAGTGCTTCTTTGCCATTTGCACATTCTTTTATGTGATACATGTCGGCCAGTTCGTTGTGCAGGTAATGTCGGATTTCGGCTTCGTCATCCACAATCAATACCCTGTATTTAGTTCTGGGCCTTGTTTTTTTAACTTTGAGATCTAAATCCGATTCTTCAATTCTGTTTTTATTTGCATCGGCATGTATGATGGGTGCAGTACCCAACTCGCGTTCAGTATCAGTTAAATGGGCATCGCCCAACGGTAAACGTACAATAAATTCGCAACCCTGGCCTTCGGCTTTGTTACGTGCAAAAATTTCGCCGTGCATCAGTCCCACTAAGTTTTTGGCCAAATGCAATCCTATTCCCGTCCCAAAATTAACATCGGTAAGCGAATTGTCTATTTGGTAAAAACGCTCAAATATGCGTTCTATTTTATCTTCTTCCAATCCAATGCCGGTATCAGAAACAATAATTTCGAAATAATTTTTCAGAGCACTGTTAACCGCGGGATTTTCACCTTTGTTTAAATGTACGATAATTTCGCCCTTTTCAGGTGTAAATTTAAATGCGTTCGAAAGTATATTGACCAATACTTTATCGAAATTATTCACATCAATCCAGGCCTTGAGTTCCGACATTGAATGGTCGAAAATTAAATTAATTTCGCGCTTTTTTGCCTGATAATCAAATGTTGTCATCAAATCGTCGATAAAACCAACCACGTCGGTTTCGCTCATTTTCACAAACATCTGACCTTTATCAATTTTTCGGATATCGAGCAACTGATTGATTAAGCGCAATATACGTTGCGAATTGCGATACATCAACTTATATACTGATATCTTTTTCGGATCATCATTTTCGACAATAAGTTTTTCGAGCGGACTGATGATCAGACTCATTGGAGTTCGTATTTCGTGCGAAATATTGATAAAAAATTGCAACTTACCTTCATTCACTTGCTCCAAATGCTCACGACGTAACATTTCCTGCTTGTGATTTATTCGCTCCATCAAAACCTTAAATACTATCCAACTCAATAAAATAAACAGTATGAAATAAATGATTTTAGCCAGCAAACTCAGGTACCACGGTGGATAAATGATTACTTTTATGACCTTTTCGGCAGATTCCTGATTATTAACACAGGCTTTAATCCTGAGTTTGTAACGCCCGTAATTTAGGTTGGTAAAACTGATTCTGTTAATGCCCTTTT
>JAKLIM010000004.1 GCA_022709605.1 Bacteroidota bacterium
ACTTCCGGTATCGCCCGAAGTTGCCACAAGCACATTCACCAATTTATGATTATCGGCCTGACGTTGAATAAAATAAGCCAACATGCGCGACATAAACCGTCCACCCACATCTTTAAAGGCCAAAGTCGGCCCATGGAAAAGTTCAAGGCTGTAGATATTTTCTTCTACTTTTACCAACGGAACATCAAAGTTAAGGGTATCGAACACGATGGTTCGAAGCATATTGGCATGTACATCTTCGCCAAAAAGCATGTAAGCCACCGTATAAGCCATATCTTGAAACGACATTTTATCGATATTTTCATAAAACATCGCTGGAATTTCCATGATATGATCGGGCATAAACAAGCCTTTGTCTTCGGCTAATCCTTTAATTACGGCATCTTCTAAACTTGTGCCGGTTACTTGTTTGTTTGTACTGTAGTATTTCATAAAAGACAACCCCTAACCCTTGAAGGTGGATAAAATTAGTATTATATATTTTAATAATAAAAAAGAATTAAACAGAACTAACCTCATTTCCCTTTAGGGGTTAGGGGTCTTATCAATGTTTGCATAAATTCCATACCTCTAAGTAAGCCGTAACTGCCTTTTTCACAGGCAAATTCATCATAAATTGTAACATCATCTGCTTTTTCACCCGGACGATAAATAATAAAAGGCACCGGTTTGTTCGTATGCGTTTTAATGGAACAAGGTGTTGGATGATCGGGCAAAATGGCAATAGTCACCGGCTCGTCCCAGGTTGAGATTTCTTCTAAAATTGGTTTCACAACACGTGCATCGAGGTATTCAATGGTTTTAATTTTCAATTCCACATCGCCTTCATGTCCGGCTTCATCGCTTGCTTCGATGTGTAAATACACAAAATCGTCGTTGCGAAGTGCTTCGATGGCTGCCTGTGCTTTGCCTTCATAATTGGTATTGTAAAGACCTGTAATTCCTTCCACTTCAATCACTTTCAATCCGGCGTAAACTCCAATTCCACGAATCAAATCTACGGCGGAAATTACCGAACCACTTCTCAGATTGTACAGTTCGAGTAAAGTTTTCATTTCGGGTTTGTAGCCGGGCGACCAGGGCCAAATACTATTGGCTTTGTCTTTTCCGGCTGCTGCACGTTTCAAATTTACCGGATGATTTTCGAGCAATATCTGCGAACGTAAAATTAAATCATTCAGTAAATCAGCACTTGCTTGGGCTTCTTCAGTTTCAGACTGAATCATTACATCAACAAAAGGAGTACCGGTAACATCGTGAGGTGGTGTACATTTCAGTTGTTTTTTTCCTCCTTTTATTTTTAATAAATGTCGATACGAAACGCCCGAAAAGAAATTAACCTGTTCATTGCCAAGCTCTTTTTGCAAAAAAAGAATCAACTCTTCGGCTTCTTCATTGCTGATATGTCCGGCTGAGTGATTCTTTATTTTTCCATCGACGATGCAAATAAGGTTGCATCGCATGGCCATTTCGCCCTCTTCGATGACCACACCCATGCTTGCCGCCTCCAACGAACCGCGTCCTTCGAACACTTTGGGAACATCATATCCCATCACACTCATGTTGGCAATTTCGCTCCCGGGAGCAAAGCCCTCGGGAATGGTATCGAGCAAACCGCAACGACCCAATGCCGCCACTTTGTCGATATTCGGTTTGTTGGCTGCCTGAAGGCAAGTTTTATTATTAAGTGATGCGATAGGCTCATCGGCCATACCATCACCAAGAATTATTATGTATTTCATAAGACCCAAACCCCTAAAGGAATTTTAAGTTAGTTTATTAATAATGAATCCCGTAAATTTATTCCCCGCAATTTATCCCGCTATTGGCGGGAGGGGTTAGGGGATTATAAAAAATCTTTATAATCTTCCAATGCGTCCTCAAACTTTTTTTGAGTCTCTTTCAATGAGTTATAACTTTCGCCACCGGCTGCATTCAAATGTCCACCACCATTAAACAAATCGGCTGAAACCTTGTTTGCGGGAAATGTGCCTTGCGATCGCAACGAAATTTTAATTTTGTCGGTTTCCTCACGCATAAAAACCGAAAAAATAATGCCATCGATGGATAGTGGCATATTCACTAAACCTTCGGAATCGCCATTTTTGTAATTAAATTCCTTCAACTCATCGGCTGTCAGGGTTATTAATGCCGCTTTATATTCGGGATAAATCTTCATTTTTTTGTACAATGAATAACCCATAAGTCGCATTCTATCAGCTGAATATGTATTGAATACTTTGCTGTAAATATCATCTTTATCCACACCGAGTTTAATAAGTTCTGAAATAATGATATAAATTTCGAATTTATTCGAGTTGTATGTAAAACCACCCGTATCGGTCATCATTCCGGTATAAATACACTCCGCACAAGCCAGATTTATTTTTGCAAAATCGCCCATGCGGCAAATTAAACGAAAAATAAGTTCACTTGTAGACGCAATTTCGGGATAAGAAACAGCAATTTGTGCAAAATCGCCGGGATGCAAATGATGATCGATAAGGATTTTAGGCGCTTTTGAATTTAGAACGGCCTGCTCCATTTTTTCGAGTCGTTTTGGTACGTTAAAATCCAGTGCAAAAATCAATTCAGCATTCCCGAAAATCTCATCAGAAGCTTCTTTTGCATCTTCATAAACCATTACGCATTCGCTGCCGGGCATCCATTTATAAAAATCGGGAAAAGCGGTGGGTACAATCACAACCGGCTCTTTTTCAATGGTCATAAGATAATGCCACAAGCCAAGGGCGGATCCCATAGCGTCGCCATCGGGACCAACATGTACTACTATTACAATTTTATCAACTTTGTCGATTTCCTTTTGTACCTTATGAATCAGTTCTTCTGCAATAATTTTGCTAATCATTTTTTGTTCAGGTTTTTAATTTTACTGCAAAAATAACAAAAAAATTGCGATATTGAATGAATTGTAATTACACCATTAGTTAATAGGGGAAATTATGTATAAATGCTCCGTGTTCGGCTACCGAATAAAACCGGATATTATTTTCGATACAAGCCTGTCGAATTGTTTCGGTGTACCAGGCAGAAATACTGTTGTCGACAATAATTTTTGCAGGGTTCACATTCTCAAGTAATTGATCGATTCCGGGTTTAATATTATTTCCAATAATCAGATAATCAAGCTTTAATGGTGTTGATAGATTTTTCGATTTCCAGTATTTTTCATTTGCTATCAACATGCGTTTTCCTCCAAAAAATACAAATCCATCGGCAAACCAATTATTCTCAACAAGATATTCCGGTTTCTGAAGAGAATGAATTCGCCAGTAAGATTTTGCTATTTTTAATAATTCGGTTGAATCTGTAGTGAATACATAATTTTTATTCCGATCGATAAAATTAATATGAGTGTGCTTTTGACCTGAATAAATAATCATTTTTCTTGAATTCAGAGTTTCGTATTTCATTTGTAATGCCAAAGCTGTGACCAATAAAAGTGCTAAAAGGCCAAAAATAAGTGGCGTAAATTTTTTAGAATAAAAATAATATGAAATACAAAACAATGCAAGCAATACAAATATCATTTGTCTGAAATCGAACGACATAACCGAGATTGCATACGGTAAGTTTTCAATCCAAACAATTAGAAAATTCAACAACCAAATGGACCATTTCAGCAAAAAAGCCACAGCAACCGACAAATAAGGAATGAAATTAACTGCCAAAAGAACCATGGCCAGATAAATAACAATTGTTGAAAGTGGAATTGCAATGACATTGGTTAATAAAAAATAATTGGGGAATTGGTGAAAATAATACAGCGTAAACGCCATTGTACCCAATTGTGCAGCCACTGAAACCGCAATCAAATCGCGCAACCAGCGCAGTGGTTTGTTTTGCACCGTAATAAGACCTGACAAAGGACGCTGAAAGAAAACGATACTCAAAACAGCAGCATAACTCAACTGAAAACCAACATCAAATAAATAATTGGGATTGTAAAGCAACATGAAAAACGCTGACATAAAAATTGTGTTGTAAATGTGCGATTTTCGGTCGAGAGAAGTCCCGATGGCAACAAAGGTAAACATCAACGTTGATCTGATAACCGACGGGGACAAACCCGTAAGAAATGCATAAGTCCACAGAAAAAGTAAAATCAATACGATTCGCAATAATCTCCGGCCTCTTGTTTTTTGCAAAAATCCGAGCAGAAATGCAATAACCACATACACAATTCCGACATGTAAACCACTCACTGACAGTATATGCATTGCACCCGTAGCGCTGTAACTATCTCTTAAATCGGGTTGTAAAGCATCGGTAAAACCAAGCGTAAGAGCAGCCAAAACTGCAAATTCGTCACCTTCGAAATGAAATGACCGGTAAATCTGAAGCAAATTCTTCCGCGATTGATCAGAAATCCGTCGAAAAGAAAAAGCTGTATTTTGATCCGTTTTTAGCCACGAACCCGACGAAAGATAACAAGTAGCCGCAATGCCCTGACGCTTGAGATAAGCTGCATAATCAAATCCATCAGGATTTACGGCTCCTAATGGTTTCTTAAATTCTGCCTCTATCATCAACCTATCGCCAATAATTAATTTTGCCGACAAGCTGTCTTTCTGTACATAAACAATGGCATTACCTTGTGAATCAGTCAATTTACCATTTTCATAAATGGAAAGCATCTTAATTTTGCAAAAATAAGATTTTGATTTTTCTACCGGAGCATCTATCAGTTCCACATGATAAATTCCTTTTTGATTTAAATGAGTGAAAGAGGCATTTCTTTCGTTGTTCTGGCTGAGAAAAGAAGCCAATGCAAACAGAAATATAAAAATCGTGCTGCCGGTCAACCAACGGAATTTATATTGCACATCAACTTTACGCTGAATAAATGAAATAATTATGAGGATTATTGATACTAAGGACATTGCATATATCAAAAATGTTGAAATATGCAGGTATTGAAATACAATTATACCTAAAATTACAGGTATCAATAAACGAAAAAAAGGGGTTCGCTGTAGAAAGTTCATAGTCAAATCAGTTAGAAAGTAAACGTGTAAACGGTCGAAAAGAGAATAATAAAAGTCAGAAAATAAAAATCAATCAGGCATTTTTCAAATCAACAATCATTTTCATTGGGTCAGGCGCATTAAAAACAGTACTTCCTGCCACGAGTACATTCACCCCATGTTTAAATAGCTTAGAGGCATTTTCCAAGGTTACGCCACCATCCACCTCGATCAAACAAGCCGGATTTTTACGATCAATCATGGCTTTTAGTTCATCAATCCGGTTGTAACTTTCTTCAATAAACTTTTGTCCGCCATAACCGGCAAACACGGTCATTAACAGCACCATATCTACCTTATCGATAAAGGGTTCGAGTTCACTTACAGGAATATCCGGATTAATGGTAATGCCCGCTTTTATTCCTTCGGTATGAATCAGATTGATCACTTCGAGTGGATTTTCAGCTGTTTCGAAATGAAAAGTCAACATTCCGGCACCGGCTCTGGCAAATTGCTGCACATATTTTTCGGGGTGAACAATCATAATGTGCACATCAAGCAGCTTTGTACAATGTTTTTTCACAGCCTCCATCACCGGAAAGCCAAACGAAATATTGGGTACAAAAACACCGTCCATCACATCAAAATGCAACCAATCAGCTTCACTTGCATTAATCATTTCGGTCATTGACTGCAAGTTACCAAAATCGGCTGACAATATTGAGGGTGAAATTATTCTAATCATATCTAATACATTTTAGCACAAAAATAACAAAAAAAAAGACTTCCTAATTATGGAAGTCTTTTTTTTTAGTTTAAAAACATTTCAACGAACTGATTTTTACCAATCGATTGTACTCTGTAAGTGGCGGCAAACTTTAGAATTCTCTGTAATGTGTCATCTGTAGGTTGCATTTCGAGCGAATTTAACGACAATTGTTTTTTTAATTCTAAATCAGTTTTGTTTAAAGGGGTAGTAATTTTTTGCATAGGCACTTTTTAGTTTTGTTCTGATATGAATAAAACGAAAGTGTTGTCAAAAAATTATATTTCAATGAAAAAAAATTATTTTATTTCCAAATACACATCTTTTTCGGCAGCAATGCGACGCATATTGAGCAGTGCATAACGCATGCGACCGAGCGCAGTGTTTATACTCACATTGGTTTTATCTGCAATTTCTTTAAAACTGAGGTCTTCGAAATAGCGCATACGAACAACCGATTGTTGCGATTTGGGTAAATATTCGATAAGGCGAACCACATCGGCCAAAACCTGTTCGTTCGACAACGTATCCTCGAAGCTTTTTTCCGACAATTTTGCATTGTTTACAATGTCGTAATCCACACTATCGGCCGAAAAAGTATTTTCGTTTTTTTCGCGACGGAAAAAATCAATTATCAGATTGTGTGCGATACGATTAACCCAGCCAAGAAATTTTCCTGACTCAACATAACGACCTTGTTGAATGGTGGCAATGGCTTTGATAAAAGTATCCTGAAATATATCTTCGGTGAGCTCTTTATTGCGCACAATCATAAAAATGTATGAATACACTTTTGATTTATATCGCATTAACAATATTTCGAATGCTGTATTATTGCCTTTCTCATACAACTTTACCAATTCATCATCGGTACAGTGACTTAAACTTTTCATTACAACTAAATTTTGGGATTTCAGCGTAATATTATGACAATAGGCAATGAATTATTTTAGAGGTTATTAAAAATGTTTAGGCTGCAAATATAATGATAGAATTTAAATATCCAAACATAAAAGTGAAAAAATCTGATATTTTTTAACATTATGCCTTGTTTGAATCGGAAAATCCATAGATTTATTGCATTTTAAATTACAAATTATTTTCTGATTCGTGTTTATTCCACCCAGAGAACCAGTCCTTTAAGGTATTCTCCTTCGGGATGATAAATATTAATCGGATGGTCGGCCGGTTGCGAAAGCTGGTGTAGAATACGTACATTTCTTTTACTTTCGGCTGCAGCACTGAAAACAGCCAGCCTGAACTGGTCCTTAGTAACTACTTGTGAACAAGAAAACGTAAAAAGAATTCCACCGGGTTTAATTTGCTCAAATGCTTTGGCATTCAAACGTTTATAACCTTTGAGTGCATTTCGGAGGGCTTCCCTGTGTTTGGCAAAAGCGGGTGGATCAAGTACTATCAAATCATATTTTTGTTCGTTTGCATTCATGTATTTAAATGCATCTTCGGCAAACGATTGATGGCGGGTGTCATTGGGAAAATTAAGCTGTACATTCTTATCAGTCAAGTCTATAGCCTTTGCCGAACTGTCGACCGAATGCACAAGATTGGCACCGCCGCGCAAGGCATACACCGAAAATCCGCCCGTGTAGCAAAACATATTCAGCACCGATTTTCCGGCTGAATAGCGTTCGAGCAACGATCTGTTTTCACGCTGATCTACAAAAAATCCGGTTTTCTGACCTTTCAGCCAATCTACCTTAAACTGCAAACCGTTTTCCAATGCATTAATTTCATTCGATTGACTACCAATAAGATAGCCATCTTCTGGTGTTACAGGCGCCTTGAAAGGTAAAGTAGTTTCCGATTTGTAATACACATTTTTCACTTCGGGAATTTTGGCAACAATAGCATTGGCAAGCGTCTGCCGTATTTCGTGCATTCCTACCGAATGTGCCTGCATTACAGCGGTATCGTCATAAACGTCTATAATTAAACCCGGAAGCGAATCACCTTCGCCATGAATTAATCGGTAGGTGTTATTTTGCGAGCCAATCAGTCCAAAAGTTTTACGTATTTGATATGCATTGTCGATTTTTTCGGCAAAAAACTGATCATCAATCGTTTGATTGACAAAAGAAATCACCCTGACAGCTATACTTCCAATCTGAAAATGTCCGATAGCCAAAAAATTGCGGTTAAAGTCAAGAACTTCAACAAGTTCTCCTTCGGTAGGACTACCTTCAATACGTTGAATTGCACCCGAAAATACCCAAGGATGAAAACGTTGCAAACTCTCCTCCTTCTTTGGTTTCAGAATAATTGTAATCATAAAAAAATGTTTAAAAATTTTTTGGTGCGTTATACAGCTTCCGGTGTGTTAATAATTTCAGGTTCAGACGAACTTTTATTCACTTCCTCAATAATTGCGTTCAACTGTTTCTTAGTCAGTTTCTTCTCCTTCATCAATTGCAAATATATCAACAAACTAGCCCAGGCATCAGTAGCAGCATAGCGTTGTTGTTGTTCGGTAAGTTCGTGACTCTCCCAATTCGTAAGGCGTTGATTTTTAGAAATTTTACGTTCAAATATTATCGCAAATATTTTTTGTAATCCAAGTTCCAATATTCCATAATTATTAATAATGGTTTGGATATCAACAAAATTCTGAGGTTTAAAATGCAAAAGACGGTTCAATCCGGCAAAGTCATCGCGTAAAGACAATCCGATTTTCTTCACTTTTTCATCGGCTAAAAATTGAGCCAACTCGGGCGGAAAACCGGTATAATTTAATCTGAAAAGATAACAATGATCCAGGGTTGAAATCTGAACCAACGAAACTTTATGTTGAGTGCCACGCGCAAACGAAGGTTTGGTTTCGGTATCGATACCCACTATGTTGCTTTCGTACAATTTATTGATGGCATCAGTCACCTGCGATTGTTGATCGACCAGCGTGATTACACCGTCATAAATCACAACAGGCATTGCGTTAACCTCTTCTTTTGTTATTTTTGGTCTAAACATAATTTCAATTACTCCTATTTATAATCCTGGTTTATCCGAATAAACTCGCAAAACACATTAAAAAAGCATATTATTCACTTCATCACTTTCTTCATCGTTCAAAAAACCGAAAAGCGAATTTCTGTTGACTTTATTTTTTTGAAAACTTGCATTTTCATCTTCATCCCCAAAATTATCGCTGTAACGTATGGCATGCAATGCGCGCAAAGCATTTAACAATTTCTGACCCCAATGTTCACCAAATGCCTGCAAGCACACAACCAACGCATCATTCATAATGTCTGTATCGACAGTTTGGTAACTTGCCGCAAAATCTTTCAATTCCTGATATACATCTGCCAGATTTTCAGAGATAAAAGCTGCAATTGGAGTGTCGCTCAAAGCCATATCGGGATGAAAAACCTCGAGAAACGAATCATCGGGGCCCAACAAATTTTCGAGTTGTTCCTTCACAAAATTATAATCCTCAACCGATACAAATCGTTCAGGAAGGTCATCGAAAACCGGATCGGGAGTCTCAATCATCGATGTTTTTAAATACAATAAAGGCAACAATTTCACCGCTTTCAGAATAAATTCATCGCGACTTTCTTCCGAAATATTTTCGAGAAATAAGCATGTTTGGGCTGTAACGGTTACAAATTCAATTACATTGGGCGAATATACGATATGATCTGGTAATTTATTGGTGTTCACTTTTAATGCTGATTTTTTAAAATATATTGGTTTATTACAGTAATAAATTATACTGTAAATTAAAACTTTGCGAAAATCGATGAAGAATTGCAAAAGTACGAAAAATTATTTATTAAGCTATCAGAAAAACATTTACATATTATTTGTAAAAGTTATGAAACATTTCATCCGTTTAATACGTTTTATGAGTATATTTAAAATCTGATTCAAAACAGACAAAAAATAATTTTCAATTTAAATTTTTTGATTTTATAAATTAAATTATAACCCTTTAAATCAATGTATTATGGAAGATAAATTAGTGCCTTTGAAAAATTATGAATCCATGGTTGATGCCATGTTCGATCAGGAATTATTGAAAGAGAATAATATACAAAGCTCAATCAATGGTGAAGATTCGGTAGAACTTATGCCAATGTTTGGCGAAATAAATGAAGGGTTGAGAATTGTAGTCCTTGAAAAAGATTACGAAACAGCTTTAAAACTATTAGAAGAATATCAGAATTCGCTGCCAAAAGAATAACAATACCTATTTAAGATATTCGCTGATTAATTTTCCGGTAACCGGATGTACCAGTTCAGGTGCAATTTCGGTTAATGGACCAATTACAAAATCCCGTTCCGTGATATGCGGATGCGGGATTTGTAGTTTTGGATGGTTGAGAATCAATTGATCGTACAACAAAATATCAATATCAATTATTCTATCTTCATAACCTAGTGTTGTTTTTAATTTTCTGCCTAAATATTTCTCGATATTTTGAGTGGTTTTTAACAGTTTTAAGGGCGTTAAAGCAGTCTCAAGTAAAACTACCGCATTGAGAAACATATTTTCCGATTGAAAACCCGAAGGAGCCGAAACATAAAAAGTTGAACTTACAAGCACTTTACCGGCTTGTAAATTAAGCTGTTCTACTGCGTTTTTCAGGTTTGATTCCTTATCCCCGAGGTTTGTTCCCAAACCAATGTATACTAATGGCATTTGATTAGAAATTTCTATTAAAATAAAATGAACTAAAGTTACAACAATTCTTAAAAGTTTGTTTTGTGCGTTTATTTTGGGAAAATCATTTTTCTGTTAATTATGTTGTCGATACCCTCGGGATTCTTATATTTTTTGGACTAATAATCAGGTAATTAGTTTTCTTTCCACTGTCCTCCGATTTTAATATTTCCTTTTCGACTAAATCCTGCAAATCACGCAATGCGGTGTCGGTGGAACAATCCGCAAGTTTTGCATACGTTGAAGTTCGCAAGAATCCGACTTCTTTATCGTAATTGTCGTACAAATAATTTATTATCTTTCGTTGCCGGCTGTTGATTGCAGTAAATTTATGTTTTTCCCAAAAATGTGCTTTATCCAAAATAATTTCTAAATTTATTTCGCTCGCATGTAAAGCTCTTTCGAAACAATCTAAAAACCATTCCAAATAGGAAGTAATATCGCTTGTTCCTTTCTGCGATTTTTCTATAATTTCGTTGTAACGTTTATGTTCTTTGAAAATTTGATTGGAAATACTGTAGAACCTGATTTTACTACCTTCGCTCCGAGCCAGAAATAAGTCCATTAAGGCACGGGCAAGTCGTCCATTGCCATCATCGAAAGGGTGAATGGTAACAAACCATAAATGTGAAATTGCTGATTTCAATACTAAATCAATTTGATTCTCATTGTTCAACCAATTCATTAACAGATCCATTTCAGGTGGAACCCTTTCGGAGGCAGGTGCTTCGAAATGAACTTTTTCTTTTCCAAAAGCACCTGAAATAACTTTCATCCCACCAGAACGAAAACGACCGACATCAATTTTCACAGGACCGCTGTAGCCGGTTTGAAATAGCGAATTGTGCCAACCAAACAGTCTTTCGTACGAAAAAGACTTGTCATAATTTTGTGTTGCATCCAAAAGAACATCAACTATACCTTCAATATTTCGTGGAGTATTTACAAATTCAGCTCCTTCAATACCTAATTTTTGCGCAATAGAAGAGCGAACCTGCTCAGGATTAAGAAACTCACCTTCAATTTTGGAAGTGTCGATAACGTCCAAAATCAGAGATTCTAATGTGGCACGTTCGATTAAATCAAAACCCAAACTTTCCATGCGTCCAAGCAATTTCCCTTGCAAATGTCTCACAGAAGCTAAGATGGGCAAAATCTTTTCATTGTCCCATACAAAATTGTACCAGTTTTCTCTTTCGTGTATGTACATAATTTTCACCGCATATTTTGCGGTAAAAATATAGTTTTTTCACCGCAAAAACAAATTTTCTGAAAATTATTATCAAAATATATCGAAATCAGACCACTTGATTCAACAATTGCACCCAAAATTTGGTATAATACTATTGAAATAAATTGAGACCTATTTCCATTTAATATTTTTGGCTTTTGAACCCATTCGGCCAAAGGAAAGAATATATAAATTAATAAGCGGCAGTAAAATATCGAACATTAAAAGTGTGAAAAAATATTTTCGTTCACCAAAATGTTTTGAAGATTTGTTGATGATAAGCAATTGAAAAGTGTATCGTACCAATAGAATTACCACTGAGGCAATGATGGTGATCAGATTGCCAAAAACGATAGACAATACGAATGAAAGATAAAATAAACCCCTGGTAATCGGCTCAATAGCCAACCGAAATTTGCTTGCTTCAGAATAATGCGACGAAACTGATAAATGTCGTTCCTTTTGAAAAAACCAGTTACTGAAATTTTTCTTGGGTTCCGACCACGTTAAACTATCGGGTGCTATTTCAATTTTGGTATTGAACTTGTTTGCAGCCTGATTAACGATCAAATCGTCATCGCCCGAACGTAAATGCAATGAGGAAGCATAACCTTTCAGCTTGAAAAACAATTCTTTACGATATGCCATATTCCGACCAACGCCCATATAAGGTTTACCCGCATGAGCAAAGCCGAGAAATTGCAAAGCAATAAAAAGCGTATCGTAAGTTATTAATTTATTGATAAAACCCTTCTGATTCATATAGGCTCCATAACCCAACACAAATTCTACCCCGGGAGTAAAATTTCTCGTCATCCGGTCAATCCAGCATTTGTCTTCGGGCATACAATCGGCATCGGTAAAAAGCAAAATATCGTTTTTGGCAGCTTTTACGCCCAAAGTAAGTGCTAATTTTTTGGTACTCAAATTAGTAGCACCAACAGGCACAAAAGTGGTGCGTAAATTCGGGTAATTCAACTTCATGTCATTCAGCAAAATCTCTGTCTCGTCCACCGAGCCATCGTTTACTACAATAACTTCATAATCAGGATAATCCTGAGTAAGAAAAAAAGGAAGATATTTTCGAAGATTATCTGCTTCGTCTTTGGCACATATAATTACTGATACAGGCGGCTGTTGTGTCAAAAAGTTAACTTTATTCTTCTTTGTCTTTGATTTGAGTCGTAAAACACCACGAAGATATCGAAGATAAAAATATAACTGATAAAAAAAGGTAAGAAGAAAAATTCCCAATAAAACTAATTCAAAAACCGTGAATTCAAATCCGTAAAAATTCATTTCAACTTATTATATTTCAAACATTTAGCAAATAAAATCTTTTCTGTGTTATCAAGCGCAAAGTTAATATTAATTTTTGTTTTTAATGTTATAAATAATAAGTTTATCATTCCATCAAATTGGTAAATGAATAAGTACGACCGTCGAATAAGCCCTGATCGCTCAGTTTCAGTTTAGGAATAACCAGCAATGACATAAACGCAACTGTCATAAATGGAGCGCGCAGTTTCGACCCCATAGATTTGACCATGGCATCGATTATTTCATATTTTTCAGCAATAACACTTCCTTCATCAGCCGACATCAAACCACCTACTGGCAAGGGTAACAGGTAAACATTTTCTTTATCGCAGGCCAGAATTCCACCTTTACTATCGATAATGTGATTGATGGCCGATACAATTTCTTCGTCGGAAGTACCTACTGCCACAATGTTATGACTATCGTGCGAAACTGTTGAAGCCAATGCACCACGTTTTAAACCTATGTTTTTAATAAAGCCAACAGCAGGTCGGGTTTCGCGATACCGATTGTAAACCACCAACTTAAGCACATCATTTTCGACATCCGAAATTAAGTTTCCATGCTCAATTTTCGGAATTACCAACGAGCTGTGTGTGAACAACTGACCATCATCAACCATAATCACTTTCAATTTATCGCCAGTTGGCTCAACTTTAATTAGATCAGAAGTTATTTTACTTGCTGTAAAATTATTGATTAAATCTATGGGAACAAAGCGCTCAAATAACGGAACACCATTTTCAGCTACCTTTTTTCCTTGAATATAAGTTTGTTTTATTTCAAAATCCTGAAGATTATTCACCACCACAAAATCAGCATCATCACCCGCCTGAAGCAATCCAACATCAAGTTTGTAATGATTTACAACATTAAACGAGCAAATTCTCAACACTTCAACCGGATCGTAACCTTTAGCCACAGCCCTGCGAGCCAATGCGTTGATATGTCCATTCTTTATCAGATCATCAGGGTGTTTATCATCGGAGCAGAACATGATTTTGTCAGCATGTTTGTCGAGTAAAGGGAGTAAATCGTCAAAGTTTTTAGCAGCACTTCCTTCGCGAATCTGGATTTTCATTCCCAACGCAATTTTAGCCTCCGCTTCGGCAATGGTCATACATTCGTGATCGGTAGTAATTCCACCCGCTGCATAAGCCACAAGTCCTTCGCCCATTAGTTCAGGTGCATGACCATCAATGGGTTTACGATACTTTCGAGCTGCTTTCAGTTTTAAATGAACCTGTTCATCGTTTTCAATCACACCGGTATAATTCATCATTTCGGAGAGGAAATAAATATCATCACGGGCAAGTAATTTATCCACCTCATTGGCATCGAGTACGGCACCAGCCGAATCGAAATTGGTAGCAGGTACACACGAAGGAGCTCCAAAATAAAATTTCAGGGGAGATTTATCCGCATTATCTATCATGTAATCGACACCCGGAACGCCACATACATTGGCAATTTCGTGCGGATCGCAAACACAGGCTAGAGTGCCGTGAACCACAGCATACCGTGCAAACTCAGCCGGCAACATCATCGAACTTTCGATATGAATGTGTGCATCAATAAAGCCGGGAATGATAAAGTGATGGGGGACATTATCAGTGGGTTCGATAGAAATTATCTTACCATTATCAATCGTAAGTTCACCTTTAATAATTTTACGGGCAACTACATCTACAATATTTCCGGAAATCTTGTGTTTTTTCATTTATTCGAAACTTAAATAGGGTTGAATTTTGGCTATTTTCTCAGCATTAAATTCTGTTATGTTTTTGAAATCTGTAACACTTTTCAGCTTGCCTTTGTTCCTGCGAAGTTCATAAATAGCTTTCGATTGATAAAAATCAAGGTAAGGATGTGCATTTAATCGTTCAGCACTGGCAATATTTACATTTATTTTCTGAATCAACTCTTTGTTTACAGTGCAGTATTTCTGAATTTTTTCGTAATTCTCCGGTGTCATTCCGTAAATTTCTTTCAATTGTTCTACCGAAATATATCCTCCCAGCGATTTTCGAAAACGAACAATGCTTCTGGCATAACCACGCCCGATTCCTTTTACTTTCATTAATTCAGTGGTATCGGCCGAATTTAACTCCACGTAAACATCTGCTTTAATTTCAGGTTTTACTGAAATAATAGTGTCTTTTTTGGCTACCGATTTTTCTTCAATGACAATAAATGATTCGAGCTGTTTAAATTTTGTGGCGGAAATTCCATACACTTTCGAAAAACTTTCTTTGGTTTTAAAATAACCGCCTTTGTTCCTGTACTTTAATATATTTGAAGCTACTTTTGGTGATAGACCAAGTTTTACAAATGATGCAGAATCCGTTGTATTGGGATTAAATCTGAAAAGTACAGTATTTTCAATTTTATTTTGGAAATTGTTTTTATATTTTTCATTGTATGACTTTTCGTATTTAGCTTTCCACTCTGCCTGCCGTAAACTATCGCGCGAAACAAGACTTCGTTTGAAAGAATCAACTTCATTCAAAAAATTGGTTTCCAAAGGTTTAGTCGGAGGGAAAAGCACCGGCATAAACAGATTAAAAAGTATAAAAATCAGAATTAATCCTAAAAGTACAATGATGCCAATGCGTTGACTTTTGGAAAAATAGAAGAAATCTTTCCACATAGTTGTTGATTAAAAGATGGTTAAAAATAAACAATATCCGATGCGCACTTAACTCCCAATTCTCTCTCTCCGTCAGCTGACGGACCGGCGGGCAGAGGCTTTAAATTTCGTAATCGATAGCTGCCCTCGACACGCGAACTTTACCAATATATGCAGCAACCCTTTTGTGTTCAGGATGAGCCTGATAAATATTTACATCTTCAAGCGATTCGAATTCGGAATAAAGTGCCAAATCGAAATTATTCTGGTCGGCATCTTTATGATTCAGACCCACTTCAATGTGTTTAATCTGAGGAATCAGATGCTTCAGATTTTCGAGTTCAGTTTTAATAAATTCGGCATTTTCAGCCTTCGTTTTGCCTTCGGCATTTTCAGCCAGGTTAAAAAATACAATGTGTTTAATCATTTTTTTAGTTTGAGAGTTTGAAAAGTTTGAAAAGTTTGAAAAGTTTGAAAAGTTTGAAAAGTTTGCAGTTATTTAAGTTCGTAAAGTATAAAAAGCAAGAAAGTTTTTAAAGAAAGAAATTCAGCACAAACTTCGAACTACAAACTTTTCAAACTACAAACTTTAAACTACCAACTACTTACACACCACTTTATAGCTCTTATTGTTAATTCTTAAAAAATAAATGCCACGCCGGGTTGGTATAAAAAACCGTCCCTGAACTAAATCGCCACTCCAGAATACTTCACCGGTAAGGGTAAATAATTTGATGCTGTTTGTTGCTTTTGGCAGTGTTATGAAAATTCCTTCGGTATTTGCACTGTAAGTTACGCCATCTACAATCGTAGTTGTTGGTAAATTTTGTTGATTTTCAGTTTCGTTTTTATTCCAGTTATTTTCCTGTTTCACAACAGCAGGACGCGAATCGCCTGTACTTTTATTTTGAGCAAAGGTGCTCATTATAAAGCTATTTATGAAAACAAAAAAGATAACCTGATACATAAATATATATTTTTTACTGTTCGTTTTTCATCGATCTCGGATAATCCACGGTATAGTGAAGTCCGCGACTTTCCTTTCGGCGAAGTGCATGTTTTATAATCAGATAAGCCACACTAATCACGTTCCGAAGTTCACAAATTTCGCGTGAAACAACCGATCTGTCAAATAAATCTTCAGTTTCGCGATAAAGAATTTCCAACCTGCTCATAGCACGTTTCAAACGTAAATTAGACCGTACAATTCCTACATAAGAGTTCATTATTTGCTCTACTTCGCGAAAACTCTGCGTTATCAACACCATTTCTTCGGGCAATTTTGTACCTTCATCATTCCACGCAGGAATAAATTCATTAATTGATACTTTGTTCAACTCTTTTATAGCGTCTTTCACAGCCGCATCGGCATACACAATGGCTTCGATTAACGAATTGGAAGCAAGGCGATTAGCCCCGTGAAGTCCGGTGCAAGAACATTCTCCGGCAGCATAAAGTCGGTTTATTGATGTGCGTCCGTTCAGATCGACCGAAACTCCTCCACAAAGATAGTGTTGAACCGGCGACACAGGAATCATATCTTTGGTAATATCAATGCCTGATTCGAGACATTTTTTGTAAATATTGGGAAAATGTTCTTTGGTTTCTTCCGCATTTTTATGCGTCACATCCAAATAAACAAATTCGTGACCACGGATTTTCATTTCATTATCAATTGCTCTAGCTACGATATCGCGCGGAGCCAACGAACCACGCTCGTCGTATTTCTGCATAAATTCTTTCCCATCTTTGCAACGCAAAACAGCTCCGTAACCACGAATGGCTTCTGTAATCAAATAAGTTGGACGCTGCCCCGGTTGATACAATCCGGTTGGATGAAATTGAACAAACTCCATGTCATTAATCACGCCACGTGCTCTGTGTACCATGGCAATACCATCGCCGGTTGCAATGGCCGGATTTGTTGTTGTGGCATATACATTTCCAATTCCTCCGGTTGCCAACAACGTGGTTTTTGCCAGAAAAGTATGAATATGATTGCTTTGATAATTCAACACATAAGCTCCATAACATTCAATTCCGGGAGTATGTTGCGTTACAATGTCACCCAGATGATGTTGTGTAAGTATTTCTATTGCAAAATAGTTCTCGAAGATTTCAATGTTGGGATCTGATTTTACTTTCTCAATCAGACTTTGTTGAATTTCGAAACCGGTATTGTCTTTATGATGCAAAATGCGGAAATCGGAATGTCCACCTTCGCGATGCAAATCAAAAAGCCCTTCATCTGTTTTGTCGAAATCGACACCCCAATTCACCAATTCACTGATTTGAGCCGGTGCTTCACGAACAACTTTTTCGACTGCCGCCAAATTGCAATGACCATCGCCGGCAATCAAAGTATCCTGAATGTGTTTTTCAAAACTATCAGGTTCGTACATAACCGTAGCAATGCCACCCTGAGCAAAAGAAGTATTCGACTCGTCGAGCGTTGTCTTACAAAGCAAAGCCACCTTACCATAAGGCGAGGCTTTCAAAGCAAAACTAATTCCTGCAATTCCGCTTCCGATGACTAAAAAATCAAATTTTCGTATCACTGAGATATTTACTATTTATTTACAATTTAAAATTAAAAGATATTGCATCCAAGAACACGAAACATGAAACATGAAACACGAAACGTGAAACCTAAAACGTCAAATCTTTTTAATATAAACTCTTCTTCTTTTATGATTAACATGCTCAAAACTACCCCACTGAGCAGTTACTTTTGTATTTGTCTCCAACTCAGGATTTGATTCAGCAAATTTGTAACCATTTTTTGCAGCTGCCGGCATAATTTCGGCAAACATAACCGAGCTTACTCCTTTATTCTGATAATCGGGATGCACAGCCATCAGGTATAAATCCACTAAATCGTTTTTGTATAACGAACGGAGCATATAAAACCAACCAATCGGGAAAAGTCTGCCTTTTGCTTTTTGGAGTGCTTTTGTAAAGCTCGGCATGGCCACACCAAATGCAATTACTTCATCTTTTTCGTCAACAAGTATCGAAACCATATCGAGACGGAAAAAGCTGAAATACAATTTAATATAAAAATCAATCTGCGCTTTATTCAATTTTGTAAAACCATAAAGCGATTGATAACAAGTATTTAGCAAATCAAAAATCTTATTCCCGTATTTGTCAACAATTTGTTTTCTTGAGTTGATATTAACTGAACTTAGTTTATATTTTTGTTTAACTATTTCTGCTATTCTAAAATATTTTTCAGGAAAAACTTCCGGAACAGTGATCAGATATTCCCTTGAGTCAATATCTTTTTCGTATCCCATGTTTTGTATATGTTCGGGATAATACGGATGATTGTAAATGGTTGCCAACGTAGCCATTTTATCATAACCTTCAATCAGCAAGCCTTCACGATCGAAATCGGTAAAGCCTAAAGGACCATGAATGGCACTCATACCTTTTTTTCTGGCCCAGTTTTCGGCAGCTTCAAACAATGCTTTCGAAACTTCAACATCATCAATAAAATCAACCCAGCCAAATCGTGCCTGCTTTTCATTCCAGGTTTGGTTGGCTACAGGATTGATAATACAAGCTATTCGACCAACAATTTTATCGTTTTTATACGCCAGAAAATAACATGTTTCGCAAAACTCTAAAGCGGGATTTTTCCCTTTAGTCAAATTTAATGAGTCATCCATGGCCAAGGGTGGCGATGCAAACTCACAATTTTTATATAAATTGATCCCAAACCATATAAATTTTTTTAAATCCTTTTTATTTGTTACTTCACGAATTTCAACGGCCATATAAAATTAATTTTTTAGTAAGTTATCATATTATTAACATGTAAAATAACAGAAAAAAAACATTACTACCAACAATACCGGCTTAAAATTTTGGTTGGCAAATATTATGTGTTTGATTTATTGGTCTTTACCAAACTTTTTGGATTTAAAATAAAACAGTAAAAACAAGCCCAAACTTGTACCAATACCGAGTAAAACGGAAATTAATTCAGGTAAATGAAAACCTTCAGGTGCAATAAAAATATAACTCGTAGTTACTGCGGTCATAAACATGGCCGGAACAAGCGAAATCCAGTGAAATTTATTATTCTTTGCCAAAAACACAGTGATTGTCCACAGCGTAAACACAGCTAATGTCTGATTGCACCACGCAAAATAACGCCACAACACATCGAAATTCATTTGCAAAACTAAAAATGTAAGTATAAAAATAGGAACCGAGACAATCAGTCGGTTTTTCATCGGTTTCTGATCGAAATGAAGAAAATCGGCAGTAATTAGACGCGCTGAGCGCAATGCAGTATCGCCCGAAGTAAGCGGAGCAGCAATTACACCCAACAGAGCAAGAATTCCACCAAATGTGCCGAGCCAGGTTTTTGAAATCAAATCGACAACAACAGCGGGTTTATTAACCGTTGGTTCAAGATTGGCCACAAATTGTTGCAAGCCTTCAATCGAACCAAAGAAACTTGAAGCTGCTGCAGCCCAAATCAATGCAACAATTCCTTCTGCAACCATACTTCCGTAAAAAACTCTTCTCCCGTATTTCTCGTTCTGAATGCAGCGCGCCATAAGTGGCGATTGCGTAGCATGAAAACCAGATATAGCTCCACAGGCAATAGAAACGAACATAATAGGGAATATGGGTAATTTCTTCGGATGAATATTCTGCAAACCATCAGTAATTTCAGGAATTGGTGCATTATTTAAAATTATTGCCATAAAAATTCCAACAGCCATAAACAACAATGCAAAGCCAAAAACAGGGTAAATTTTACCAATAATTTTATCAATGGGTAACAAAGTAGCCAAAATGTAATAGGCAAAAACTATGACAATCCACCAGGTTACATTGATGAAATCGGGTGTGAGATTTGCCAGTAAACCTGCTGGTCCCGAAACAAATACAGCACCAACCAATATCATCAGAACAAGTGAGAAAAAACGCATAAACTGCTTGATGCTTACACCAAGTTCCTGCCCAACCAATTCAGGTAAACTCGCCCCGTTACTGCGGATGGACATCATTCCCGAAAAATAATCGTGAACGCCACCGGCAAAGATTGTTCCTAAAACGATCCACAAAAACGAAGCTGAACCGAACATAACGCCCATAATGGCACCAAAGATAGGTCCGAGTCCGGCGATGTTCAGAAATTGAATGAGAAATGCTCGCCACCATGACATCGGAACATAATCAACACCATCGGGATTTGCAATGGCAGGCGTCAATCTTTTGCTGTCAATTCCAAAAATTCGTTCGCTTATTTTGCCGTAAACGACATAGCCCAGAATTAAAACGATAATGGATATTATGAAACTGTACATTTATTTATGTTTGTACGTTTAGACGCGGCATGCCACGTCTCTACTGATTAAATTCTCTTTTTTCCAGCAAAACCACATTTTCGACGTGATGTGTATGCGGAAACATATCGACCGGTTGTACTTTAATTACTTTATAATTAGCATCTAACAAACTCAAATCGCGCGCTTGCGTAGCCGGATTGCAACTTACATACACAATTCGTGCAGGCGATGCCAGAAGTATCGCATCAATCACATCGCCGTGCATTCCCATGCGTGGTGGATCGGTAATAATGACATCCGGTTTTCCGTGCTTTTCGATGAATGCGGCATTGAGAATGTCTTTCATATCGCCGGCATAAAACAAAGTGTTATCGATATTATTTAGCTTCGAGTTTATAACAGCATCTTCAATTGCTTCGGGAACATATTCTATTCCAATCACTTGTTTTGCCTGATGTGCCACAAAATTGGCAATGGTTCCGGTGCCGGTATAAAGGTCGTAAACCAGTTCATTTCCGGTAAGTTGCGCAAAGTTACGGGTCACTTTATAGAGTTCGTACGCCTGTTCGGAATTGGTTTGATAAAAAGATTTTGGCCCGATTTTAAATTTCAACCCTTCCATTTCTTCATAAATACATTCGGCACCTTTGTAAACCAGAATTTCCTGATCGGTTATTGTGTCATTGGCTTTCGAATTTATGACATAAAGCAAAGATGTTATTTGTGGAAATTTATCGGCAATATGCTGTAAAAGTGCATCTTGTGCTTCTTTGTCTTCGTAAAATAAAATGACAATCACCATTAATTCACCTGTAGATGTGGTGCGAATCATCAGCGTGCGCAGAAAACCTTCCTGATTCCGTAAATCGAAAAAAGTCAGTTCATGTTGAAGCGCGTAACTGCGAATTTCATTCCTGATTTGATTCGAAACATCTTCCTGAAGCCAACATTTATTGATATCGAGCACTTTATCGAACTGACCGGGAATATGAAACCCGACTGCATTCATGGTATCGAATTGCTTTTCCTCAGCCATTTCTTCGAAAGTGCGCCATCGTTTGTTCGAAAACGTATATTCCAGTTTATTGCGATAAAATTCAGTCTTTGCCGAACCTAAAATTGGAGTAATGGCCGGAAGTTCAATTTTACCGATGCGGGTCAGGTTATCAACTACTTGTTGTTGCTTGTATCGCAATTGTTCAGGATATGGTAAAATTTGCCATTTACATCCTCCGCAAATTCCAAAATGCTCGCAAACGGCTTCAATTCTTTTTTCGGAATACTGATGAAAAAAAATGGGACGCGCTTCCATAAAATGACTCTTCTTGCGAGTAACCTGTAAATCAACCACATCGCCCGGCACAACAAAAGGCACAAAAACAACAATGTCATTCACTTTGGCAATTGCTTTTCCTTCGGCTGCTATATCGGTTATTGTAATATTCTCGAGAATTGGATGCGGTTTTTTATTTTTGGCCATTTTACTGTTTTTGAATTTTAATTGAAAATATAATTGAGTGCAAAAATACAACTTTTATACACTTTCAGATTTGTGATAGATTTAATTTAACTTTTGCTTAGTTATGCTTTACCAAAAAATATTGAACTACCTTGAAAACTTACACTCATTTTCGGAGCTTATTTTCTTATTTTCTTAATTTCTATTTTTCTTTTCCGATAGTGCCCCGATCCACGATAGCTATCCGGAGGGGCAAACTTCAAACTTTTCAAACTTTCAAATTAATATTAAATTACTCTTTCTTTTTCAACCCGAATTCCTTATTTATTTTCAAAAACGGAATCACAGCCAGGGTTGGTATAGCGCAAATTAAAACCCATATAAAGAAATGATTATATCCAATTAAGTCCTGCAACCAGCCGGCCATCATACCCGGAAGCATCATGCCCAACGCCATAAATCCCGTGCAAATGGCAAAGTGCGCTGTTTTGTGTTCGCCATCGGCAAAATAAATCATATAGAGCATATAAGCCGTAAATCCAAATCCATAGCCAAATTGCTCAATCGCTACAGCAATATTGATGAGTATAAAGTTTTCGGGCATAAACCAGGATAGATACAAATAAGCCAAATGGGGCAAAGTAATGCTCAGTGCCATAGGCCAAATCCAGAATTTCAATCCTTTGCGTGAAGCAGCAATTCCGCCAACAATTCCACCTAAAGTAAGCGACAAAATTCCGATGGTGCCATACACCAAACCAACCTGTCCGGTAGTGAGTCCCAACCCTCCTACTTCGCGCGCATCGAGCAAAAACGGTGAAGCCATTTTAACCAGCATAGCTTCTCCCAATCGATAAAGCAACAAAAACGTAATGGCTAACCCAACGCCCGGTTTCTTGAAAAATGTGGCAAAAGTCCGTCCGAATTCTTTAAAAATATCCTTTGCTGAATTTGTTTCGGTGGAATGATCGGATACCGGACGCGGCAAAACAAAACGGTGATATACAAAAATGAGCGTAAAGAATCCGGCTAAAATAAAAAATGTAATACTCCAGGCCAATTTAATATTTCCCGAAATACCTTTGAACTCACTTTTCACTTCATCTTTCAACTTATAGTCCAGTTCCACTACCAAATAAGCCGGTTTATCCCAGTTATCAGGTGTAAAAACAATGCGTTCGCCTGCAAGCAACGAAATGCTTTTATCACCTTTGGCAAAACTCGAATTGAGCACCACATTTTGATCCTTATCCGGTTTCTTAGTCAACCTGACAGCTACCAAACCGGCATTGCCAACTTTACCATCGCTTCCGGAAACTTCATCACGCTTTTCAGCAAAATTAGTTTTAATAAAATGCCCCAACGGAGCTGAAATACGACTTGTCCACCACGATTCTTCTTCTTTTTTAATTTCGGCAGCCGATTTCTCCAATTGAATAAATCCGTTTTTCTGATTTTGTTCCGAAGCAAACGTTTTGATTTTACTGAGTGAATCGGGCGAAATATTATTAGTATTCAATACCAAAGCAGAAGGAAATGCCACGAAAGTCATTTCGTCGGTGGCGGGGACAGTTACATCTTTGTTCGGCATAACCAGTTCATTTTGAATAGAATTTGACGATTGCACGGTAAATTGCAGTGGTTCCATTCCTGTCCAACTTTCGAGTCCACCGGCAATAATGATCAGAATTCCCTGTCCGGTTATCATAGCCAACCGGTAAAATGTGCTTCGGATTCCCACAAAAAACGACTGTTGCGAACTATCGAGCGCGAGCATATAAAATCCATCGGCTGCAATATCGTGCGTTGCCGAACTGAATGCAATGAGCCAAAGCACTGCCAATGTAGCCTGAAAGAAAAATGGCATGGGTATCAAAAATGCCACTCCGGCGAGCCCTGCGCCAATCAACAATTGCATGGTAACAATCCACCAGCGCTTGGTTTTAATAAGATCGACAAATGGACTCCAAAACGGTTTGATAACCCATGGCAAATATAACCAACTGGTATAAAGCGCAATATCGGTATTCGAAATGCCGAGCCGTTTATACATGATTACTGCCACCGTCATGGCTACTACATACGGAATTCCTTCGGCAAAGTAAAGCGTTGGTATCCATGCCCAGGGCGAAAATTTCTTCGAGTTTTTTGTGTTTTCCATTTCAATTAGCATTAAATTATTATTCACCGCAATTTGTGCGGCGAATCCATTCATTATTCACCGCAAAACGATCTGTTTATTCTGAAAATCGGTTTAATTCATTCAATATCTCCTCCGTTTCATCATAAATTGAAACGATCAGGTTTTTATATTTACCCTTTTCAATCATAAGCTGAAAAAACGGATAAACCGGAATCACCTCGGTCCAGTAATTTTTTCCAAAGAAAATCATAGGACTTGCATAACCATATACAAGGTAATGATTTTGAACCGTTTCCTGAAATATCTCCTGCAAAGTTCCGGCACTTCCGGGTGTAAATATAATACCACCTTTGGCAATTGTAAGCAATCCTTCTTCACGGATACTGTTTTCGAAATATTTTGCAATTTTAGAAGCGAAAGGAGTTGTTGGTTCATGACCGTAAAGCCAGGTTGGAACACCAACACTTTCGAAGTCAGAAACGGGATGATTGCTCAAAACCTGCATGGCTTTATCGAGCCAAAGCGGATTTTTGAAATCGGGTGCTTCGCCCAAAATGTTACAAGCCTGCTCCAACACTTTATCCTCTTTCCCGCCAAACCAGGCACCCACGTGAGTTGCTTCCATTGCTCCCGGACCGCCGCCCGAAACCATTAAATAACCATTCTCGGTAAGTTTTTTGCTTAAAAGTGCAATTTCAAAAAACTCCCTGTCACTTCTCAGCAACTGATGACCACCCATGATGGCTACAATTTTCTTTTCATCGTATTTTGATAAAAAATCAGACAAAGCATCTGTTATCGAATGGTCGTGAATTCGTTGAGCGAGTGTCACTTTAATATTTCTAATGTGCTGATTATTATCATTAAAATCCCTGTAAATCTTCTGATCCAATGTCAGCGCAAAAGTTTCGGGTTTTCCCATTATATAATCACCGTATAGTTTTTGGCTATCGTAAAGCGTGCTGATATAAACATTAAACGGTACATCAATGGTCGGGAAAATAAGACATTTCTCGGTTTTAATATTTTCCCATGTTTCGGGCAATTTACAACCCAAAAACAAACAATTGTTATACTTTTTTTCCTGGGCAATTTCAGCAATGATCGTGAAATCAACATTCTGAAAAACAATAGTTTCCAGTAAATCGTTTTGAACTAATATATCAATTAAAGCCTCCTGCGTTTCAATTTCTTTGTAAATCATTTGGAATATTTTTTGAAATAAGAAAATAGGAAAATAAGAAAATACTATGCAGCCATGTTCTTCTTAACTTTCCATTAATTAAATGAGCTAATGAAAGATTTTTTCTGTCTTTTTAAATCTTTTGTGTTCCCCTGATTGCTATCGGTTTGGTTTGGTATTTTATTTTGGAAAAGTAGAACTAATAAATTTTTTTTAAAGTCGAATCATTGTAATAATGCAACAATATTTCATCGTAGGTATATCCTTTTTCGCCCATGACCGCAGCGCCAATCTGACAAAGCCCGACACCATGTCCCCATCCGGCTCCAATCAACGTGAAATGTTGAGGAATACCGTCCGCAATATCTGATTTATCAATAACAAATGCCGAACTGTACAAATGCGAATTGGATAGCCATTTACGAATTTCAAGTTCTTTGCCTACAGTTACAGTTTGTTTTGTTCCAATGATTTTCAGTTCAATTAAACGTGCTGACTCTCCGCGGGTTACAGGAATCAAATCAATTATTTCTCCAAAATCGTTCCCTGAACGGCGAGCCAATAATTCCGAAATTTCAGCCTGTGAATACTCCACTTTCCAACGGTAAAAATCGGTGGTTTCCTGATCGTAATTATTCAAAACCTGCGCCAGCACTTTTTTATCAGTTGTATTGCAAAATGCTTCAGGCGAATGACGGATCCATTTTTGAGCATTTACTTCTACGGTCAAATCGAGTTCAAATCCTTCGGGCGCAACCGGATTGTCGATCACTTTGGTTAAATAAGGATAATGCTCCGGAGCCCAGCAATTCTCAAATAATTCGGACACACCACCGCACGATTTTGAAAAACGCGCATCGCAAATCCGGTCTTCATACATCAACACTTCACCCCGGGTAGCCTCAATCGCATTTTCGACCGCCACCGTCGAAGCACGCGTAATGCCCTGATAACGTTGACAATGATCGTCGGCACACACATCAAAATGGGTATGCGCATCGCGTTCGTACCATTTTACAAAGTTTGTAGTTTGTAGTTTGTAGTTTGTAGTTTTGAACTCAGTCTGTCCTCTTTGTTCTTTATTCATTGTTCTTTGCTCTTGCAACGGGCTTAGCAACCAACTGCGCGAAATAACGGCATGTGCTTTCAGCAATTCATCCGAAGCCGTTGCGCTCATTTCGCTGGAAATGACACTGGTCAAATAGTCTTCAACACCAATAAGATTAATGGCCGTAATATTATTATTTTCAACAATAAATTTCAAAGCTCCTTTAAAACGCTGATTTTCTTTTCGTTC
>JAKLIM010000040.1 GCA_022709605.1 Bacteroidota bacterium
ATATGTCAGTATTAGTTATTGCCACAGCAACAAATATTTTTAGCGTAATTAATAGTATCTCTTACCTTATCCCAATCCGGCACACTTGCAAGTATGGGTATGCTATCTACCACCAATTTTAATTTAAAAGCCCTTTGTATATATGTGTCCCTCATAAATTGTTCGGAGTTACACCCCAAACATTCGTTTTTGGTTTCAGCCACGTACATAGCAGATAGATAACAACTCATAATACCGCAATAGACGGCTATATATCCCGTATAACGATACTTTGTTGGCAACAGGGTAGTATCACTAACCACCTCCCAATATGTCGCTGACGAACTCGGAATGTTGTTTAAGCTGTCCTGTAAATTTTTATAGATACTACCGGCATAATACACATACGGTGCTGTTATGTGTTTATATGCCACCGTAGCACTCCACGTAGGTATTGAAGTAAGGACAACGGCGTAAACACCATCGCCCGTAGTAAATGTATAGGTATCGGTAATCGGGGGAGTTGAGTTGTACGGGAGTGCTATGGTCGGCGGCAATAAGGCTGTCGTGGTATTATCTGGCATAGTTATGTCTATGCGCCTGTAATCTGTAAAATATGATTTAAGGTGTCCTACTTCGCCAATGTGATATACGGAAGTTGTGTCTGCCGCTACTGTCCAGTTTTCACCGATGTCGAACTTTTTGGTTGTTCCATTATAAGCGGTACACACACCTTTTTGACCTATGCCGCTACCGGATACTATCTCTACCTCCGCACCTAAAAAGAAATTATTGTAGGCACTTTCTGTCGTGGCAAGGTAAAGGTATGATGTTCCACTACCCGTTCCACCCGAAGCAGAGCAAAGGTCGGAATAAGACACGTAGTTAGAGTTATCAACGATGTTCAATAATACCCCATCACTTGTTATCTCGTCTATCGTTCCGTTATTTAAAGTACAACCAAATATTTCCATAGTTATAGCGTGTCTTTTATTTTACAAATTTACTAATTTTTTTTCGTTAAAACAAACTTGTGTTAACTATTATTTAACAATTCTTTGTCAAAATATGTTATCCCAAGTTCATCACCATCTAATCTTTTAAGTTTTGTCAGGAATGTGTTATACTCAAAAACGCTATCTGTTTGTATTTTAAGAAATTGCTGAATGAATGTGAACGTGGCAGCATCTTCGTCTAATATTTCTATGCTGTCTTTGTTGTATGCTTCGTATAGGGCATACTCCAAATTGTACGCTTTCTCAAAAATATCAACGTAGCTGTTTATAGCCTCCGGTGTTTCTATCGGATTAAGACTTGGCATTACGTTCCATTCAGACAGGTATTCCTCAATCTTTTTTGCGTGTTGTAACTCACTTTCCGCTTCGTCAGAAAAGAATTTATACCCACCCTCGTAGGCGTTTAACTTACAAAAGTTCGCTGCGTTTTTGTAAAAGTAAAACGCCTTAAATTCGTCTGCCAATCTGTTGTTCAGTTTTTCAGAACAGTCGGTGTCTAATGTTTTTAGTTTCATATTATCTTAACTTTTTAGTTATATTTTTATTTAAGTTTTTATGGGGTTTGTTTGGTGTGCCACCTTTTGCTTTTTTGGGAGGCACGTATTCTATACCGTATTTTTCTGCTTGTTCTTTAATGTGCTGTTCGTTTGTTGCCCGTTCCATTTTGTGTTGCAGCTTTTCTTCCTCGGTAATTGGCGGTTTTGGGTTTTTACGCTTATCCATTATCTTTTGCACGTAATCCCTATTGTCAAATGTTTGTACGCCGACACCGAACATTGCGGGGATACCAATACTAAACAATGCGCTAACGCCCTTATCTTTATAAGCGTCTTTTATATCACTATAAATAAGAGGAACAATCATATCAAGCACTTCGTTCTTGGCACTTATTTCCTCTCCCGTTACTTTTCTTCCCGTCATAAAGTCGGCAACCATTGACGGAACAGGAGCGAGTTTACCTCTCGCAAATCTTATTGCAACATCCCCCCTTGTCTGTCCAAACACATCTTCACCGTTGAGTTCTCGTATAATACCCGTCTGTGTTGATTTTGACTGACCTGTTAATAATTGTGTTATTACCCTTATGTATTGTCCAAATCCACCCCAAATATCCCAACGTGAATTACCAATCTTTATCTTACCAAAGTCGGTGCTTCGTGGATCATACTCAACTTCCGCACCACCCAATTTTGCCAAAGCAAGAACAGTCATACCCAATCCTATGAACTTACCCATATCTTTAAAGTATTCCACCCTAACCTCTTTGGGGGTTTTCATATAAAAAGACGGGTTCATAAAATTTGTCAACATCTTTATTCTCGAAGCAATAAGTCTTGGTGCAAACAATACGGAATTTAATGTCGCTGCTGAATTTTCTAACTTACCCAATCTACCACGCCCCGTCATTGTATTTATATAATCTGCCGCCGCCTTATATAGTTCTGGGCTATTATCGTATGTCTTTCCTTGTGATTCAAACCTGTCAACCATATTCTTAAATAAATCCCAACGTACTTTATTTAAAAAGCCAACGTATGCCCTTTCACTTGCCTTAATGGGTATCTTTAGACCAGGTATTTGTTCTGCATAACTACCGCCAAACATTTCTTCTTTTGCGTTTAATGTTAAGTCCATAGGGTCGGCAATATACAGTTTAGATTCTTTTGCAATAGGATATAATGGGTCGCCCTTTAATTCATAAAACCACCTATCAAATTCTTTTTCAGAAACGCTAAACTTAAACATTTTGCCAAATGCCTTTCCACCTATTATTGGGTGTGCAGCCATAGCAATAACGCCCTGCCTTAATGGTGCTGAATAGTCCATTGAAGCCATTATTGTTCTTGGGGTGTTTAACACCCTTATAACAATATCCCTTACTTTCTCTACTGCTTTCCTATTATTATATTCTTCACGCATTATGCGTATATCACGTTCTTGTTTTAGCCGGATATATTTATTAGTCAACTCTCTCGCCTGTGGTGTTAATTTTACTTTTACCTTTGGCGGTTCTTTCATAAACTCACCCTTGTCAAGTTTGTCTTGCAGTTTGTCTATCTGTCTTTGCATCCTTGCTTCGTATTGTGCAAGTTTTGTTAGGTCGTGTTCTTTTATTTGTTTCTGTAATTCAAATATCCTTTGATTTTGTTGACGTTTCTTTTGTTCGGTCTTTGGCTGTTCTCCTTCTTGCAATCGCCTTAATTTAGTTGCCGCCCTTGCTTCTTGTTGTAATTCGTATTTCTGTTTTTGTAGTTCGTTTCTTGTTGCTTTCTTTTCGTTGTGTTCACCGGCTATTATCTCCTCTATCTGTTCTTTTGTAAGATAACCCTTAATACTATCGTGAATATTGTCAACAACATCTGCCAGATTTACAATACCTTTTTCAACCCTGTTCTTTGCCATCTTTGCCACTATGCCAACAAGTTCAGGGTTAATACCTGCGTGTAGTTGCCCCATTACTATCTTACTAAACTCTTTTGATAAATCATCAAACTCATCGTCAAGTTTTTCTTTTTTAACGCTACGTCTTTGTTTTTTGGCTTCGCTTTTTAGATTATCAAGTTCCTGTTTTGCGGCTTTTTTTACAGCATCAGCTTTTAGTCTTTCAAGTTCTTTTTCTAAATCTTCTTTTGACTTTTTTAATTCCTCAAACTCTTTGCGTTCCTGTTTTATCTGTTCTTCTGTCAGTTCAGCACCCTTGTTTCTTTCGGTTGCAGACATAAGAAAATCGGAAATGCTATCTTCTTGTACCGCTTTTATGCGTGAACGAACACCCAAACCGCTACCGTGTAGGCTGCCAGTCTTTTCTGCCGCTTCAATAAGTTTTTTTTGTTTATTAAATAATTCGTTAAACTCTTTTTCGCTTATTTTTGGATCGCTTAATCTACTATCTATTTCTGCTGCCGCCTTTGACAACATTACATAATCAACAGGATTACCCGCTTTTTTCCCGTTGATAATATCATTTGCAAGTTTGTCTATACTTTCGCCTTTCTTAATGCGTTCATCTGCTTGTCGTATCAAATCCGTATCGTGAACAACTTGTTTTTCCATTTCGGGCAACCCAAGTTCTTCACGCATTTTAGCGGTTTCTTCGTGTGTTAGCCCTATCTCTTTTTTACTCAATATCTCACCCTTATTCTCGTCAATAACCTTTTTATACTCGTCAGGTGCTTCTTTTCTTATTCTATCTATGGCTTGTTCGAGTGTTAGCCCAAAGCGTTCAACGTATTTCTTAGCCAAAGCCATAATAACGTCAAGGTCAGTTTTGTATTTGTTCTTACCCTCGCCAACGGCTTTTTTCACGTTGCCAAGCATACCCCATAGGTCGGATATTTCCTCGTCTAACTTATTGATTTTCTCTTGTTTCTGTTGCAGTTTTTCTTTTCTTGTTGGTTTTTTCGGTGCTTCAACCGTTGGTGTTTCTGCAACCGTTGGTTTTGTCGTTTCCTTTTTACCCAACAAATCCTCAACTGCTTTTACAAGTTCGGGATTACTGCCATCTAATTTGGCTTTGTGGTAGGCTTCTGCTATTTGTTTTTCATAATTTGATAGTTTCTCTCTTACGGATAACTCACTTCCTTTAAATGAATTATTATTATCGGTTCTTATTGTGTATGTTTCACCATTTTTTGAATTACGAATTTGAATTTCATACCCATCTGCATCTTTAAATTCCTTTTTGGTACTATCCCATATTTGTCTTTTATTTATTTTATTTACTTCCCAATCTGTTCCTCCAATATTTAAAATATCTCCTTTTTTTGGATTGCCTTTTTGGTTAAGTAATTTTTCTACATCTTTTACATTAGTAGATTTTATTTTTATTTCATTCTTAGAAACTAATCTTGCTATTTCAGAAGATTCATCAATACTCAAACCTTCCAACGCTTTCGTGGTAGCATCCACATCTCCCCCTACACCACTACCTACTCCATCTTTTGCTTCAGCTTGTGGTGTTTGTTCTTTAGATAGTAGGGATTCTACTGCATTTACTAATTCAGGATTACTACCATCTGCTTTTGCTTTGTGGTAGGCTTCGGAAATATCTTTATGGTTTCCCATTGTTGGATTTTGTGGTTTACCGTCATTGTTTTTTATTAAGAATCCGCCCCCTTTATTATCTTGAACTACTATTTTTTCAACCCCATTTTTATCCGCAAAAACAATACCTTTCAAAGAACTGCCATCCAACGCTTTAGCTGTACTTTCCACATCTTTCAATGCGTCAGTAGTGGGTTTCTCCCCAAACTGTTCAACATAGTTATCAACACCTTTTTCAACATTTTCCGATATAGGTTTGTCGGGGTTCTTGCTCATCTCGTTCAACACCTCCTGTGTCACCAACTCCTTGTCGTTGCCTATCTCTATCCTCTTGTCCTGTAAGGTTTTTTCAATGTGGTCTTTATAAAGTTGTTCTTGGTTGTCGGCGTACTGTTTAAGTACGGACTTGCTTGTGGGTTCTGTGGGTTTGGCTTTCTCCTGTTCTGTCAGCAACCTGTCAAATATTTTTTTAACTTCGGGACTTACCTTGTTTTCTATTTCACTACCCTTTAGCGTTTTGTAAATATCGGTAAGCCAAGTCTTAAACTTTTCAAATAATGTTTTCAGTTCTGCTGTCGGTGCTTTGCCATCACGCAGGTATCTTTCAAAACCCCTTGACCACTTCTCACTTGTTTTCGTGTTCCACTCTTTTGTACCCGCCCAATCGGTAACTGTTTTGCTTTCTGCTTTCGTTAAATCTCCCTCGAATATATAAGCAATTTCGTGTACCATAGTAGAAAAGTCAGGTCGTTCCAAAGCATGAATGACCTTTTTCCCATTTTCAAGCGTTTCAACTGCACCTCTCGCAACATCACCACTCCTCTGTAATTTGATAATTGCTTCGCTAATATCTTGCCCTTTAAACGGCATATTTTGTTTTCTTTCTTCTTTAGTAAGTTGAATGCGATTCTCAACATCTCGTGCTTCCAATTCGCCTGCGGATAGTCTATACTCTCTATCAGCCTTATTGAATATTTCAACGTGTTCTTTTCCAGACGGGTTTCTTTTGTTCTTTTCTCTAAATTCATTAACCATTCTTTCTCTGATTGTATCTGCATTATCACCCTTAGCAAATCTGAAGATACTTTGGGCGGTGTGCTGCAACTCGTGTCGCAATATTTTTTGAAATCCCGAATGTTCAAATGCGTCATTTTTATTTAGATTTATTTGTATATAATTTTCACCATTTATCTTTCCCGAACCGTGTTCTAAATCTCCTTCAACAGTTAAAATAACGGTTGTGTCTTTTAATTCGGGTACTGATTCTAATAATTTCTTATCGTCTAATATTTCAGATAGCTTATATTCCTTTGTTTTTTCACCTTTTATTAAACTATCTCTTTCTTGTAGCGGATCAATTTTTATTTTGGCGGTACTATCATCTGTTTCATATTTCCATTTTTCGTCAATACCCCTATGCCATCCCGTTGCCTGTTTTATTTTTTCTGGCGATTCTTTAGACGTTTCCATTTTTTTAGCAACATCTAAATTATCCAATATCTCTTTGCCTAATTTTGCATTTTCACCAATGTATTGATATAATAAATTTTCACCCTGAAACTCCCCACTCTTAACATCTTCAATACCCCTATACCAACCATCACCCTTGCCACTTGCTTTCGCCCTTGCTTCCATTAGTGCAATAGCACCATCTATCTGCTCTTGTGGCACACCCTTTTCTGAAAACTGTTTCCTAAATTGGTCTTTGATATATGTTGCGTGTTCGGTGTCGGTACGTTGGTCAAATGGTTTAACTTCATTTACAGGCTCATTTATAGGTTCACTTACAGGCTCAACCGCCTTTTCAACAGGCTTAACCTCTGCTTCTACGGGAGTTTCGGTAACTGGTTTTGCTTCCTCGATAGGTTCAACCTTTGTTTCAACAGGTTGTGTTTCCTCCGGTTTTAGTTGTTCTTGTTGTTTTAACTTTTCATCATATTTCCTTTTATTAATAGCCAGCCAATCAATAGCTTTCTGCTTTACATCGTTAGGCGTTTCCTGTACCCAACGATACATTTCCTCTATTTCAAGTTTAGTTAGTTCTTGCCCTGTTTCTATCTTATCAATAATGTTTTTAGCATTTTCTATGCTTTTAGGGTCTTTCCATTCTCCACTTCCAACCTTATGTAACGCACCAAACAATATTGTCATACCAACTAAATCAGCCAACGCCCAAGCCTCTTGACTTGTTTCTGTCTTTGGCTTTTCAGCACCGACCACTTTTTCTCTTACAAAACTTACGGGTTGCATCAAAGGACTTAATGCCTCTGGGCTGCCCATCATATTGGGTATGTTAAAGGCTAAGTTTATTACAGCACCATTGGGTGTTGCCGTCATAATAGTTCCGAAAGCCATACCAGCAGTACCGTTCAATGTTTTTAACGCACCAAGTTTGAACATAGCGTCACGTTCTTCTTCCGTGCCATATTGCTCACCCTCTTTGCCGTGTGTAGCACCCTTAGCCATTAGATCAATACCACTTGCTGCCCTTTCCACACCCTCGACAATACCTCTTATGGTTGATGGATATGGGAAACCCATCATTGACGCAAGTTGTTCTGTCATTTGCGGACTTCTCAATGTAGGCAACCATTCTTTATATCTTAACTCCTTATCTACCGCATTTATCTGTAATTGTAATTTGTCAACCTTTTGTTTTTGCTCTGCAAGTTCTTCTATTGGTATTTGTAATCCAACAAGTGAGTTATATTTTATTTGTTCAGCGTATAGTTTGTGTTCGGCATTATATTTCTCTTGTGCAAGTTGTTCGGAATCCATATTCCCCGCAAATCTAAAAGAGGCGTTATGTGCTTTTGAAACCTTGTCTGCATCTTGGTACGCACTCAGATAGTTTCCGTTTATAAGATTTATTTCTGATCTTAATTGATTAACATTTGGTCTTGACGTTTTAGTTGTTTCATATAGTTTTTCAGCATCATCTAAATTCTGTTTTGCTAAATCAGAATATTGTTTTGCCTCTTTAAATTGTCCTTTTGTAAATGCTTGTTTTGCTAATTGTGCATAGTTATATCCCATCAGGTCTGCGGCATAGGCATTTTTTGACGGCAATTCCTCAATTACCTTGTTGCTCATTTCATAGTTGCCACCTTTTGATAAATTTTCTATCACCCTATTTGCATTTATACCGTTATCATCTACCATTTTATATTGTAGTTCTTTTGGTATCTCACCCTTTATTTCAACAGGTTTAACAGGTTGTTGTGCTGTCGGGTTGACACCTATCTGTGGCTGTACTTGTAACGGTTGTTGTGCTTGTTGTTTCTGTACCTGCTGATTATAGTATTGCCGTAATTGTTCTTTTGGTACACCTAAAAATGTTTGATTGGGTTGGGGTGTTTGTGATATGGGATTGCCATTTTCATCTACCTCTACCCATTTACTATTATCTATTGGTGTTTCTGCCTTGTTTGCGGTTTTAGTTATTGCGCCAAATATATCAAAGCCACCACCACGAGATTGTGTTTGTGGCTGTTTATTTATAGGATTTCCATTAGCATCAACTTCTACCCAATTTTCATTTGGCATGACTATTGTTTTTTAAAGTATTTCACACTACCGTTTTTATATGTTACCGTTGTAACTCCCGTTGAACTATTATACTCAGACTTAAAGACATCTGGATTTTTAGTTGGATTTTTTTGTGGTGTAGTTATTCCACCGCCACCCTGTATTTGATTTTGTGTGTTTACCACTCCCTGCGTTACTGTTTTTGGTGCGGGATATGTTGGTGCTTGTTCGTATGGTGTAAATTCTTGTGGTTCTGTATATTGAACCCTATTTCTTATATCAGACTGTTGTATCTGTGATTGCACCTGTTCAAGTGGCACATAATGAACATTGCCCTGACCGTCATTTAATTTGGCATAAGGTATATTTTTATCCCCAACCTCCGCATTACCATATTCCATTACCGTTGAACCCTTAATCATAGTTTGGCTATTTACAATATTTCCGTTCTCGTCTATTGTTTGATAATAGCCATTTGCCACCTGTGGTGCGTATCTTGTATCGTATCTTACTACATTTTGTGTGGGAACGGTTACTTTTACACCACCCTTTTCAAATTCTGTGCGACTATTTTTTTCGGGGGTAACGGTTATTGTGGGATATTGTTGTTTTGCTTTCCACCAATCAAGGTTGCTATCTTTTGAAACCTTATCTAACTGAACCTTCGCCTGTTGATATATATATCCCTGTAACGCTTCTTCAATGTCTGCCACAGAGGGAACATATTTCTTTGCCTGTTCTTTGCCGTAAACATCTTCGTAATCACTATAAGACTTGCTGTATATGCCCTGTGCAATTCTTTTTATCCTATCACTATCAAAGCCCGACTTTGTTATAATAAGATTAACATTTTCCTTGTCTGTGCCAAGTTTCCCGTTAATCAATACATTCCCAAGTTCGTCTTGTGTCATATTTTTCGCAGCGAGTTCACTTGCAATAGTCGTTGATATATCTTGAACTACCTTTGAGTTTGAAAAGTAATTATCTATGGCCTTGTCAACGCTTTCTGCTACCACAAATGCTGTCTGTGGGTTGTACTTTTCAATATCGTCTAACGACATTTCTTCTGGCTTCCTTGCTATGCCGTTGATATATTCCATTGACTTTCTGTAAGTAAATGGACTTGTGTAGGGTACATACTTTTTGCCATTAGCACCCATAGGTGTTCCGTCTTTGTCGGTCTGTGTGTATTCAACGCCTGTGTTGGGGTCTTTATATTTTTCCGTTACAGATGTACTACCACCACCATTCTGTCTTTGGAAATTCATTATGTTGTTTACCGCAACATCATAATACTTATCTAAATTATCGGCATAGGTATTTAATAACATATTGGCACGTTTCCACTCTTGGGATTTTCCGGCTAATTTAGCACCGTTCAAAGGACCGTATTGGTCTTGGTATTTTTTTAGTATGTTGGTGTAAATATAATCGGCAAGGTTGTTGTAACTTTCCTGTCTTAACTTGTCTTTCAGTTCCCTGTAATCCCACGTTGTCCCCGCCATCAGTTCTTCGTTTTCCTGTGCGGCACGTAGTTTGGCTTGCTGTTTGGCTGCTTCGTCTAAGGCAAAAGGTATGTGTGGCAGTCCGGCGGCGAATAAGGATGTGCTGCCAAGCGGGCCGGAAAAAGAACCGACCTCTATTCCTCTATTGGCTAATGGATAATAGTCTTGTGTTGTTAAATTACTATTGTCTGGTTGGTTCATAGTAGCAACATTGCGTTGCATAGCCCTAACAACTTCGGGGTCAAAGCCAAAGTAATCGTTTTGGTTTTGCCTTGTAAAATAACTATCGCTACCTTTATCACCATAATCGGGTAATAAACTTTCGGTATTTTCACCGCCACCAACTACGGGTGTTTCATTTGCTAATGGTTGCTCGTCTGCCATAATTTTTATTTTATTGAAGAAAACGGAGTTTGTTGTAACCCGAAACCTGTATTAAATGTTGGCGTTGTTATTGTGCCAAGTCCTGCTTGTGCTGTCGGGATATACCCAATCTGTTGTTGTCCCATAAACGTATCGGGGACTACTTGTGGTAATGTTGGTAATTGTGGTGTTTGATTAGCACCGAAACCGCCCATATTAACAGCATTCCCAAATTGATAATTTCCATTAAGACCACCAACACCTCTATTATATTCGGGCATTGTTATACCTAAATTATCATTACCAAGAGTGGGTGCTGTGTTTGTTAAATTTCTATTATTAATATTCATTGGTTGTGCCGTATTTCTATTAAACAAACTACTCCAATTCACATTTCTATTAAACAAACTACTCCAATTCACATCACTTGTCAACTTTCCCAACGTACCCATAAGGTTTTCGCCAAAGTCCTTACGTGCTTGTGTGGCTTCCGCTAACTTTTGCGCCCTGTCCATACCCTTAATTTGATACTCCCTATTAGCCATAGCCTGTGTCGTCTGCCCCAACAACCCCATCATCTGCATTGCCTGTCCAGACATACCGCTATATAATTCATTCAACCCCCTGCCCGTACTCCTGTTTATCCTATTTAAAGCCCATATTGCAGTACCTATATCACCACCACTCGCCCTCAGTGCGTTCTGTGTCGCCAATGCACCCTGCTGTTGTATAGCTTCTTGTTGTGCCATATTGGCAGTACCCGTCTGTAAGGCACGTCTTTGTTCCTGTAACTGATTTAAAAACTGTTGCTGTTGAAAGTTTTGTAACGGCACGGTAACACTCTCGGCTTTCTTTTGTAAACTTCTCGAAGCTATGCCGCCAAATATCGATGTGCCGATATTGAGTAGTAAGCCGGGAAGTATAAAACCAGTAGCCATTAATCCTGTACCAACGCCTTGTAATGTTCCTTGTATGCCCTGATTAGCCTGAACATCCCTGTTGTATTTTTCTTGTGTATATTCACCTGCCATTGTAGTAATATTTGATAATACAAAAATACTAATAATTTGTTAATTTAGCAAACTATTGTGAATAAAAAAGCCACCCATTATTTTGAGTGGCTTTCTCGTTCACGTTTCGTGAACATTCATTGTCAATGAACATTATTCGTCAGAAGCGTTTTTGAATTGGTCGTTTTCAACCTCTCTATTCAGGATACGCTTATTCTGTAACAGAACATCTCTATCCATTTCCTCTGCCACGCGCATCTTGGTTATAGCAGCCCTTAACTTGTCCTCACCGTCACGGATATTCAAACCACGACTTACAGCATAAGCCATAAGTGCGTTTTTATCCATACGGTTGACATTATAGATTACGCTTTCAATCTTGTCAACATTGGACATATTGATAGATTTCGCACCGGCTAAACTTGAATGAATGGTTACGCCGTAATAAGGACTTTCCTCAATGAACTTGGCTTCAATCTTTGAATGTGTCCTGTATTGGCTGAAAGGAATAACCCTGTTGTTGTCACCCTCCAACTCATCAAACTCACGCCTGAAATAGATCGGTTGGTTGAAAGGTGCTAATACATCTTTGCCGTTTTTGCTATATACGGACAGAATAAAACCCTTACCAACTGTAACGTAGGTTTTCGGGTTAACAAGGTAATCGTCATCGGGAACATCGTTGTCAACTCTTTTAATTCCAAATGGTACTTTTTCCTGTTGGAATACGGGGTTTGTGATAACGTGCTGTTGTGGTCTGCTTACCGACTGCCTTACAAGTTCTTTGAGTTCTTCGACCTGTCTTTTGAGTTCGTCAACTTCTTTTGACGGAGTAACTGTCGGAGCAACTGTCGGTTCTGGTGCTTTGTCGTCAGGGGCATTAGTAGTAATAAAGTCAGCATTTGTATTGTCGTTAACGGTTATGTTGCCAACATATTTACCACGTTCATACTTGTTTCCTTTTTCGTCAATGAACTCTTTTTTTAAGTGCCAGCTTGTCGGGTATGTTTTTTTCAGTTCTTCAAATCCGATAGGCAAATTTTGATTTTCCATAATAAATAATTTTTAGTGTTAATAAATTTTAGTTTAACTTTGTATTAGCAAAAGTACGAAATAATATTGTAACAAACAAATTAACATTTAACATTTTTTAACAAATAGGTGTGTTGCGATTTAGTTAGTTTTGTGGCAAATTGATTTTTATGGAAGAACAGAAAAAAGAAACCCTACCTGATGATATTTTCAAACTCGTATGCAATATGTGTGCTACGCACGATATAAACAGTATTATGAACACCATTTACAGGTATTCGTATAAGTACGATTTGTCCGAAGCACAGGCAACAGAACTCAATGAGTTGATGGCTAAAAGGAAATTCACGTTTGTCAAACAACACGGATTGAGCGTTTTTGAAGTTGACGGTAAACAGGTAGTCGCATTAAACAAGAAAAACGCTGAAAGAAAGGCACTTGGAACTAAAAAGAAAAAGGTGATTAATAAGTATAGTAATAATTATCCCCGCAAAAAATAGTGGAAGAACTAATCTTTGACGATGAACTGCCGAGCAGACTGATAGTTGATTTCAGTGTTGACGAAAAATACTCAAATTGCTGTTCTACATACAACAAATGCTCGTTCATCAAAAAAGTATTGTCGGCAATACCCGAAAAAAACAAACACTTCACACCAATAGAATTGCATTTCTACATTGACTACGCCTTTGACCTCGAAGATAAGGTCATTGAAGCCGTTTTTACCGACCTGAAAAAGGATTTGCACACGGGTATCAACACGCTGAAAAGATTAAAGAAGTGTCCTAAGTGGGCATACAAGACACCGTTATAGTGCGTTCTTAATCTCAAACCAACTTGACCTCGAATTAAATGTCTTACACCCCATCACTTTATCGGCACAACCAAAAACCGCCTTATTTCCTGTATCTACTTTTAGGTATTTGCCTCTGCTTGTATGTATGGTATATCCTTTCTCATTAAGCAAATTCTTAATGTTGCCAATGAAGCAACACCCACCGTCTAAATTAGCCGTTTCTATATATATTACCATTTGATAGGTTTAAATCCACATTCAACACTTACTACCTCGAACTTATCAGCACCGTTGTAAACTATGTCTATGACAAAACTGTCGTTCTGCAACCTGTTACCATTATCGCTTCTTCTCGGACACATAGCATAATAGTTGTTGGTGTAATCCCTTATCACACTACCATCTGTGTTACATATAACAGGAGCATTGGGCTTGTAGTTGTAATAATAATCCGTAGGTTTAATGTTGCTGTTACAGGTTATGTCTATCAACTCACAAGTCTGTGTCAACTGTGGTGTTACGGAAATAGTTACCGACCTGTCGTATGGTGAACCGTTTATGAACCCATTATCCATACCCGTTTCGTAGGTTTTAAAGTCCTTACTACCATAGACTTTGTTTACTATAAGCCCACCAAGTTTTGTCATAAAGGCTGCCTGGTCATAGAAATAATCTGAATACCCCGCCCAAAAGAGTTTGTTGGGTTCATTACAGAATATAAATGTCTTTGCCGGATATGTTTTTATCCTATTATTTTCCACTGTTGATACTGTTCTCACCGTATCGAACCCTAACCAATATTCGTTGTAATATTTGTTATACACCCCGTACATTTTGTTGAGATAATTTGACGAACTGTATTGTAGATATGGCAATAGTTCTTTACTGTAATTGGCGGAAATATCTTTTACCTCTATGCCATCAACCATAAATACCCCACGCCTATTAGGTATGAATATGTCGTTATTGTATTCAGCAATACCACGCCACATTTGGTCGTTACAACCTATGTCTTTTGTGAGCCAATATTCGCCTTGTATGAACCCTGTTTCGGGAGATAACATCGCTATTTGGTCGGAGGTCTTGTCGGAGAGTATAGTCTTGTCTGTGAGTATTAAACAGATACCTTTTCCCGTTATGGCATACAGGTTGTTACCCTTGCTGCTGTCGTTGTCGTAGGCGTACTTTATTTCTTCGTATGCGTCTGATATGTCGAAGTAGTTTCCGGCAGGGTATGATTTTAAGTTTGGATCATCTTGTACGTTTATCTGTCTTGGTTCAGACCATATTATCCGTGAGCAGAACCTTGTTACTTCTTTAAATCCAAAGACAGGTTTGCTTGTGTTTATCCTATCGTTGAGTAGTTTGGAGTAGTCAATATTTGCCTTTCCGAAAAATTTAAAGCCGCCATAATTCCACCCATTATTTGTCCATTCAATAACATCGTCTTTATGGTAATTATCATAATATTCCGTTTGGATATTATTGTCCGAAAGAAAATCTGTAGGATCGCTGTCCCCTTCGTGAGAATCATTCCATTGGTGAGGTCTGTAAATATAATGTGTTTGCCCAAATTGTCGTTCTAATGGACTTTCATTTAGTTCATATATGAATGGCAAATTAACCTTGCTTTCACAAATAAAATTAACCATAAGCTGACGAATAGCCTCTGGCATTGCATAATTGTATAATTGTATATGATTAATAAGTGTATTCGCCCTATTAGCCTGAAACACCCTACTGTTTATATGATACCCCTGATATGGAATACCCGTACACATAAAAAGATTATCGTCGCCGTACCTATTTGCGGTTTTATTTTTTGTTTTGCCATCCCAAAAACAAGTGTTTACTTCACCCAAGTAACTATCGCCGGCAAAAACACGTATAGGAACTCTCTCGTCATATTTAACCCATATCTCGTCGTCATTTATTGGT
This sequence comes from Bacteroidota bacterium, assembly GCA_022709605.1. GTDB lineage: Bacteria > Bacteroidota > Bacteroidia > Bacteroidales > Paludibacteraceae > Paludibacter. The sequence goes on from JAKLIM010000040.1 coordinate 15,212, forward strand.
ATAAAATATCTAACATCATAGTTGGGATTAAACCACTCAAATTTGAGTTCTATATCTGTAGTGCCGGAGGGGTCGCCATCATTACTATAAACACCATAAATATCATAGATAATTGGATTACCATAGAAGTCAATGTCGTTAATGTGGCAAACCCCGTTGTTTTGTAGATCGGTTAATATTCCCGTAAGAGTGGCACTATCTTTGTATTTTATGTTCAACCATCTATTTTCATTTACCCAACAATATCTGTTAATTAAAGCCCTGTCCGTTGAGGATAATAGATTGTTAACACAGCAATCTTCC
>JAKLIM010000400.1 GCA_022709605.1 Bacteroidota bacterium
TCGATGGTCGGTTCGGGCTATGCCAACAACAGCAAGACCCGCGTTTATTTTCCGACCAATGCCACTTCAATTTATGCCGTGGCATGGGATGGCAGTAAAAAACTGGTGTACGGTGAAGCGAGTAAAATCACTCAAAACTACAATAAAAACATTAGCATAACTCCAAATCCGACGAACGAAAAAATTCAGATGAATGGTTTTAAAGGTTCTGCCTATTTTACATTAACCGATTTGTCAGGAAAAAAATTAATGTCACAAACAATATTAGAAAATGAATCTGTACCGGTTTCATTTTTATCGAATGGAATTTATATTGGTCACATTGTAACTTCCGAAGGCAATGCAAGCAAAAAAATAATTAAAAACTAAAAACATTCACATAATTATTTCAAGTTTATTATCATGAAAAAAACAATTTACATTGTCGTATTTTTAATGGCAATTGCAAATTCACAAGCTCAAAAAATTACAAGTAAAGTATTTTGGAAAGAAGATTTTGCTTCGGGAAAAATTCCGGAAGGATGGAAATCGGAGGCACTGAATGACAGTACTCCCGACTGGTTTATCACCGATCAGCCTTATCCCGGTTCACCCGGTCGTAATTATCAGGCACCTCCAATTGCTTCGGTAAGTCGCGGTTATCACCTGCAATTTGCTCCGGGTGTGCGTGTTGGTAAAAATATTGGCAAATGGAAAAGAGCTCGTATTGAACCGAATGCCTACATTCAAACCAAAGCAATTGATTGTTCAACCAAAAAATCGGTTGTTTTAAAATTTCAACAAAACTTTTTCTGGGGCGAATGGGAAATGCCCGGTCAGGTTTCCGGTTTGATAGTGGCTGTGAGCAACAATGGTAAAGACTGGAAAGAATATGATGTGCGTAATAAAATTGAACCCGCGCAGGACTGTCCAAACCCGATGGATGTTGAATTGAACATCACCAGTGTGGCTGCCGGTCAAAAAACTGTTTATGTGCGCTATTGGTGGCGCGGAATGTACCAGTGGTATTGGATGATTGACGATATTCAACTGTCGGAAGCGTTTGATGCCGATGTACAATCCCTTGATTTAGTGTCGCATAAAGTGGAAGGAAATACGTTTAAAAAAGACGATGCATTCACTTTTCGTTTTGTAAATCTGAGTTCAAAACCACTGACTAAAAGTGTGGATTGTTATTTACAATTGGACAAACGCCCGTTGATGAAAGTGACCATTCCTGCTTCGCCTAAAAAACCAATTGGAATTATTGACACTGTAAAAGTGAATTTTCCGAATCTGGATCTGACGGATATTGGCATTCACAAAGTAAAATTTTATACTAATTTGGAAAATGACATGCGTCGTTCGAACGATACTTTATCGTTGGAATTGTTTTCAAGTGCCTGTCAGGTTGGTAACATTACCAACTTCAAAGCTAACGGAAATGAATTTCAAATTTCGTGTGCCAATGCTGAATTTAAATTGCAATTGGTTCGGAATGATATCTTTAGAATTTTATTGGCTTACGATGGAGTATTTACAAATCCGGCCGGAAACGATATTATTATCAATACGCCAAACGAACCCATTAAAAGCAGCTACAGCGATGCAGGCAATTATTATTTGCTGAAAACTCCTGAAATGGCCATTCGTGTTTATAAAAGCCCATTGAAATTTGCACTTTATAAAGCCGATAATTCCACCCTGGTTTGGGAAGAAACGCAGGGAATTAGCTACGGAAAACAAACCGTTCAATACCTGAAACGCAGCAAAAATGAACAATTCTTTGGTGGCGGAATGCAAAATGGACGTTTCTCACATGCCGGAAAAACGATTAAAATGACCATCGATTACAACTGGGAAGATGGTGGAAATCCAAATCCGGCTACTTTTTACATGAGTTCAAATGGTTACGGAGCTGTAAGAAATACCTATGCAACAGGCGAATACACATTTACCGATACCGTGAAATTGGCTCAAACCGAGAGTCGTTTCGATTGCTATTATTTTGTGGGAAATTCGCTGAAAGAAACGTTGAACGATTATACCGATTTGACGGGCAAACCATTTCTCATGCCTCGTTGGGCTTTGAGTATGGGCGATGCAAACTGCTACAACCGCGGTGCAAAAGCCGGAAATACCATAGGTTCAACTACAACCGGGTTCAATGGTTTAACACCAAGTGTAATTAGTCTGATAGCTGATAAATACGTTGATAACAAAATGCCCCGCGGTTGGATTTTACCTAACGATGGTTACGGTTGCGGATATACCGATTTGGGATATGTGGTTACAGAGCTGAAAAAACGTGGTTTCTATACCGGACTTTGGACTGAAAATGGTGTTGAAAAAATGGCACGCGAAGTAGGCGAATACGGTTCCCGCTTGGCGAAATTAGATGTGGCATGGGTTGGTCCCGGCTTCAAATTTGCGTTGGACGGCGCCAAACAAGCGTACGAAGGAATTGAAAATAACAGCAAAGAGCGTGGTTTTATCTGGACCGTTTGTGGTTGGACCGGCTCGCACCGCAACTCGGTATTGTGGACCGGCGACCAATACGGAACGTGGGATTATATCCGTTGGCATATCCCAACTGTCATTGGATCAGGACTTTCGGCTCAAAACTGCGCTACAGGCGATGTCGATGGTATTTTTGGTGGAAGTGATTCGACCTACGTGCGCGATTTACAATGGAAAGCATTCACTCCTGTATTTATGACCATGTCGGGTTGGGCAAAAAAAGACCGTCAACCCTGGATTTCGGGTGAACCATTTGCAAGTATCAATCGCAAATATTTGCAGTTGAAACAGCGCCTGACTCCTTATATGTACACGCTTTGTAACGAAGCTTATCGCACAGCTGTGCCTGCCGTACGTGGTTTGGTGCTCGAATACCCAACCGACACAACCACTTATGGTGATGCTACAAAATACGAATTTTTACTTGGAAAAGACCTTTTGGTAGCTCCGGTTTATAAATCGGAGAGCAAACGTGACAACATTTATTTACCTGAAGGTAAATGGTTTGATTACTGGGATGGAACTGAATTTGCCGGAAAACAAACGCTGATGAATTATAATGCTCCGTTGGATAAATTACCGCTTTTTGTGCGTGCAGGTGCCATTATTCCCATGTATCAGGAAATGATGTACGATTGGGAACGCCCAACCGACACGTTAACACTGAAAGTTTTTCCGGCCGGAAATTCGTCGTTTGAAATGTATGAAGACGATGGTTTAACACGCGAACACCGTCAGGGAGTTTTTGCTACAACTAAATTTGAGGTTTCTGCTTCAGGAAATGGAGCAATGAAAATGGTGATTAATGCGGCAAAAGGTGATTTTACCGGAAGGCTGAAAAACCGTGTGTATTTAGTT
>JAKLIM010000401.1 GCA_022709605.1 Bacteroidota bacterium
AACCAGCATCAATAATTACGGCTTCGCCGGTTTCATCGTGCAGTAAATAGGTATTTTCCTGAAAAGGATTAAATGTGAATGTTTTAATTGTCATAGAGTTTGAAAGTTTGTAAAGTTCGAAAGTTTATAAAGTCTTGAAGTCTTGGTTCTTTGTTCTCAAATCGGTACATATACCACTTTTTTTGTTTTAAAAAATTCTTCACCGAAAAATTCGCTTATTTCATACGTTTCTGCAATATTTTTATACGGAAGTATTTCATGTTGCAGTTCTCCACCTTTTAAGCAGATCAATCCATTAGGCAGAGCATTTTTACCTGTTTTAGCAATATTTTTTCTAACTAACTTTATCAGGTCATCTAAAGGCATTACAGCACGACTCACTACAAAATCAAATTTGTCTTTTTCGTCCTGAACACGTTCATGTTTTAAAACAATGTTTTTAAGACCAATAGCATTTGAAATTTCCATTCCTACTTTAATCTTTTTGCCGATGGAATCAATCAAAACAAAATTAACTTCAGGAAACAAAATGGCCAAAGGAATGCCCGGAAAACCACCACCGGTTCCAACATCCAAAACCGACGAACCGGCTTTAAAACTAATCACCTGAGCTATGGCAAGTGAATGTAAAATGTGATGTTCGTACAAATTTTCAATGTCTTTACGTGAAATAACATTGATTTTAGAATTCCAGTCAAAATATAAATTATAAAGTGCTTCGAACTGAGCAATTTGAGATGCAGTAAGCGACTTAAAATATTTATTAATTATTTCCATTTGCTGATTTTTTTATTGCTACAAATTTAATTCATTTATTTAGTTCACAAAAATTGTATTGAAAATACACATCAAAATACTTAATTTCAACCGATTGTGAATAGTTTAAATTTATTCGGAGCGACACAATTTTGTAATATGTATATAAAATGGTACTTTTGCAGCCGAATTTCATAAATTTAAAATTTAAAATAACTGTATGAAAGCTTATATTTTTCCCGGACAGGGAGCACAATTTGTTGGAATGGGTAAAGATTTATACGAAAATTCGCCTTTAGCAAAAGAGTATTTTGAAAAAGCGAATGAAATACTTGGATATCGTATAACCGATTTAATGTTCGATGGTACTCCAGAGGATCTGAAACAAACAAAAGTAACTCAACCGGCAGTTTTTTTACATTCTGTTATCTCAGCTATTGTTTTAGGAGATGAATTTAAACCGGAAATGGTTGCAGGACACTCTTTAGGAGAGTTTTCGGCCTTGGTTGCAGCCAAATCATTGTCGTTCGAAGATGGTTTGAAATTGGTTTATGCACGTGCCATGGCTATGCAGAAAGCATGTGAGATCGAGCCTTCAACAATGGCTGCAGTTATCGGTTTATCCGACGATGAAGTCGAAGAAGTTTGCGATTCGATAAAAGATGCCGTGGTAGTTCCTGCCAATTATAATTGTCCCGGACAATTGGTAATTTCGGGTTCAATCGATGGTATTGACAAAGCTTGTGTTTTATTAAAAGAAAAAGGAGCAAAACGTGCCTTGAAATTACCAGTTGGTGGTGCTTTTCACTCTCCACTGATGCAACCGGCCGGCGAAGAATTGCAACTGGCAATTAACTCAACTATTTTTAGCACTCCCGTTTGTCCTGTATATCAAAATGTTAACGCTTATCCACAAACAGATCCAGCGGCAATCAAACAAAATCTGATTGAACAGCTTACCGCACCTGTACGTTGGACGCAAACGGTAAAAAATATGGTAACGGACGGTGCTACTATCTTTACCGAATTAGGTCCTGGAAAAGTCCTCGAAGGTCTTGTCAGAAAAATAAGTCCTGAAGTAACAATTGGTGAATAATTTTTTTATTTACTAATATAGCAAATATTGAAGATGCAAAGTTTTTCTTTGCATCTTTTTTATATAGTTATTTTAAGAACAGAGTTTTTTTTGTACTTTTGTTCATCTGATAAATTCAACGGCTAATAATTCATTGACTCAATTAATTTAGTTGTAAACTTATAGTAATTAAGATATTATATCATTTTTAATAATTAAAATGTACAGAACACACACTTGCGGCGATTTACGCCTTGCTGATTCAGGAAAAACGATTACACTTTCGGGTTGGGTACAACGCGTACGTAAAATGGGCGGAATGACTTTTATAGATATTCGTGACCGTTATGGCATTACTCAGCTGGTTTTCAATAGCGAAGTGAACAATAAGCTTTTTGAAACAGCAAACAAACTGGGTCGTGAATTTGTAATTCAGATGACCGGTAAAGTAGCCGAACGTACCAATAAAAATGCAAATATTCCAACCGGCGAAATCGAAATTCTGGTAGAAGAACTTCAGATTCTGAACGAATCAGAAACTCCTCCTTTTACCATCGAAGATAATACTGATGGTGGTGACGATATTCGCATGAAGTACAGATATCTGGATTTGAGACGTAATAATGTACGCAGCAATCTGATTTTGCGTCATCAAATTGCGTTTGAAACCCGTCGGTACCTCAACGAAATGAATTTTCTTGAAGTTGAAACACCTGTTCTGATAGGTTCAACTCCCGAAGGAGCACGCGATTTCGTGGTTCCTTCGCGTATGAATGCCGGTGAATTTTATGCGTTACCACAATCGCCTCAGCTATTCAAGCAGTTACTCATGGTTTCGGGTTTCGATCGTTACTTCCAGATAGCCAAATGTTTCCGCGATGAAGATCTTCGTGCCGACCGTCAACCTGAATTTACGCAGATTGACTGCGAAATGTCGTTCGTTGAACAGGAAGATATTTTACAAACTTTTGAAGGAATGATGAAGCATTTGTTCCGATTTGTAAAAAATATCGATTTTACCGAAGCATTTCCACGGATGACCTGGCACGATGCCATGAAATATTATGGATCCGATAAACCCGACATTCGTTTTGAGATGAAGTTTGTGGAGTTGAAAGAAGCAGTTTCAGGTAAAGACTTTGTTGTTTTCGACAGTGCAGCGTATGTTGGAGGAATTTGTGCCACAGGATGTGCAAGCTACACCCGCAAACAAATTGACGAATTGACTGATTTTGTAAAACGTCCACAAATAGGAGCGAAGGGATTGGTTTATATTCGTTGCGAAATGGATGAAACTTACAAATCTTCTGTTGATAAATTTTATTCGAATGACGAATTAAAAACGATTTGTGCCATGTTTAATGCGCAACCCGGTGACTTAATTCTGATATTAGCCGGTGATAAAATAAAAACACAGAAAGCACTTTGCGAATTAAGACTAGAGATAGGAGGGAAGTTGGGACTTCGCGACAAAAATGTATATGCACCGCTTTGGGTTATTGACTTTCCGCTCT
>JAKLIM010000402.1 GCA_022709605.1 Bacteroidota bacterium
GTAAACATTCACAAACTAAACCCGACACTGCTGTTACTTCTGACATTAGTATTTATTACTCCGGCACAAGCTCAACAATGGTCGTTACAGCAATGCATTGACACGGCACAGGTAAAAAATAAAATGCTGCAAATGAGCCAAAATAATATTTCAATTGGCGAACAGCGACATAAAGAAGCAGTTGCGGGATTAATACCAAAAGTCAACATCAATGGCGATTACAAGTATTATTTTGATTTGCCTTACCAACTTATGCCTTTGTCCACTTTTAATCCTACCGCACCAGCCGGACAATTTAAGGAAGCGCAGTTTGGCGTACCTCATAATATGAATTTCAATGTTCAATTCACAATGCCGCTGTTTAATGCTCAAATAATGGGTGCCATGAAAACTACTAATATTGGAACCGACTTAAACAGGCTACAGCAACAAAAAACCGAAGAACAAGTATTTTTTGACATTTCGAATCTATATTATAATGCTCAGATTTTACAAAAGCAATTGGCATTTATAGATAGTAATTTAGTGAATACTAAAATGTTGCTTCGAAACATGCAATTGCTTAATGAACAGGCCATGGTAAAATCGACTGATGTAACTAAAGTACAATTGCAGGAAGCTCAATTACAGACTCAAAAGGAAGTTATCAGCAGCAAAATCATGCAAATAATGAATGCCCTAAAATTCGCTATGGGAATTTCTATACATCAGGAAATTGAGATTGATCCAACAATTGAATTTAAAAATTTAAGTGATTTTACAAACCGAACTACAGTGGACGTACGCCTTGTTGAAACTCAAAACCGGTTTTTGAAAAGTGAATTATCCACCTTGAAGAATTCACGTTTGCCGTCACTTTCGATTTATGGAACTTACGGGCAAACCGGATTTGGATATGATGAAAAACCAAATGATTTTCTGAAATTCTTTCCCGTCAGTTTTGTTGGTGTTCAATTAAACTACCCTTTGTTCAACGGGACAGTAACACAACGAAAAATCAATCAGAAGAAACTGGAAATTAGCAACAGTAAATTACAATTATCGCTGGCAACTGAACAAAATACAATGCTAATTGATAATGCAATGCGTACAAAAATAACAGCACATCAGACTGTTGAAAACACGATGTCGCAGATTAAATTATCGCAAACAGTGTATGAACAAATCGTTTTACAACAAAAGCAAGGTACAGCAAATTTGACAGATATTTTATTAGCTGACAATACCTTACGTGAATCGCAGCAAAACTATCTTTCGGCTGTGATCGATTATCTGAAAGCAAACTTAGAACTAAAAAAATTAACAGGAAACTTCTCAAATAACAATTAATAAATTGAAAATCATGCTGAAAAAAATTATTTATATAGTCGTAATACTGGCAATAATTGCCGTTGTTGCCATTCGTCTGAAAAGCAATAAAGAAACCACCAAAAACAAAGTATATCATTTCAACAAAGAGCTTCCTGTTCATGTACAGGCGGACACGTTGAAACTTGAAAGCGTAGAAAATACGAGTTTCTACACAGGAACATTTGAGCCCAATAAAGAAACAAAACTGAGTGCAGATATTCAAGGCAAGATTAATTCAGTATTTGTTGACGCGGGAAGTAAGGTGAGAAAAGGACAGTCATTGGTTCAATTAGACAACTCATTGTTGAAACTGCAATTACAATCCATAGAAATACAAATAGAGGGTTTGGAAAATGATGTTCGTCGTTATACAATTCTTACTCAGGCAGATGCCATACAGGGTGTGCAATTGGAAAAAACAGAATTAGCTCTTAAAACGGCCAAAGTACAACGTGCTACACTATTGGAACAAATCAGCAAAACTAATATCAAAGCTCCTTTTGCAGGTATAGTTACAGCGAAATTAACCGAAGAAGGCGCTTATGCTGCACCCGGAGTTCCACTGTTACAAATCACCGACATTACAACGTTGAAATTCACTGTGAATGTACCGGAGCATGAATTAAGCAATTTCAAAATAAATCAGGAATATTCACTTCAGGCTGATGCTTTTCCTGAAACAAACTTAGTAGGAAAAGTATCGTTGATAGGCAGTAAAGCCAATATGGGTAATAGTTATCCAGTTCAACTTTCGGTTAGGAATACATCTGATTTAAAAATTAAATCAGGTATGTTTGGCAAAGTTAATCTTGAAAGAATAAGTACAGCAAAACAAATCATCATTCCGGCATCGGCCATTGTGGGTTCTAACATAAAGCCCCAGGTTTACATTGTGCAGCAGGGAAAAGCAACTTTAAAAGACATAACAATTTCAGGTCGAATACAAAATAAAGTATTGGTTTCATCAGGGTTAAAAGAGAATGACATTTTAATAACCAGTGGATTTATAAATGTTTTTGAAGGTGCTAATGTAACCAATAACTAAAAAAGACAACATGAACATAACAAAAATTGCCATAGATCGCCCATCGCTGATTATTGTGCTTTTCAGTGTACTTACATTATTAGGAATCATAGGTTTTAATAGTTTGAGTTACGAACTTTTGCCGGATTTCAATCAACCCGTAGTGGTTATCAAAACCGGTTATCCGGGTGCTGAACCTCAGGAAGTAGAAACATCGGTGTCGAGAAAAATTGAGGAAGCCTTATCTAATCTTGAAGGAGTTGACTATTTGGAAACAAAGTCAATGCCCAACGCATCGGTTATTATTGTAAATCTGAAATACGGTACAGATTTAAATAAAACTATGCAGGAAGCTCAACTCTATATAGATAACATTAAAAAGGATTTGCCAAAAGACATTTTGAACCCGGTAATGAGTAAAGTTTCGCCTAACGATTTGCCTATCATATCAATAAGTGCAAACAGCAATCTGCCTGAAACTGAATTTTACCAGAAAATGAAAGACGATTATCTGCCTGAGATTCAACAATTGAAAGGTGTAGCAGAAATTACGATGATTGGCGGCGAAGAACGCGAAATTCAGGTAAAGGTCAATCAGGACAAGTTGAAACTCTATAAAATATCACTCTATCAGGTTGTGGAAGCCATTAATCGATCAGGAATAGACGTTCCGGCAGGAAAAGTGCTTTCCGGGGAAGAAAACAATTCGGTTCGGTTGACCGGAAAATTTGCTGATATTAATGACATTATGAATGTTCAGGTTGCTATGCCTGTTCCGGGCAGTCCGGTGTATGTTAAAGATGTGGCTACAGTGATTGATGGTGTAAAAGAAATCGGCTCGGTAAGCAGGTTCAACGGAAAACAGGGAATTGGACTTATGTTGAAGAAACAAGGCGATGCTAATGCTGTGGATGTTTCAAAATTAGTACGCGCCAAGCTGAAAAGTATAGAACAACA